>NZ_LWFE01001136.1:0-3227 GCF_001635675.1 Oleiphilus sp. HI0061
AGCCGCGTAAACTCTATGCTTGGCAGTTATCACTGATTCTTAAATTAGACACCGAAGATGAACAAGGCTTGACACTTCCAGAGGAAGCAAAAGAAATTGAGCCTTTTTGCCAGCAATTGGACGTTGACCTTCGAGCCGGCGGGAATGCTGTGCCTTTAGCGAGAATTACCTGGAATAAGACGCGAGAGTTACTTTTTAGAGTCTACAACCCGGTTCAAGCTGACGAATTAATAAAGAGTATTATCGAAGCGGATACCACGCCACGCCCCTTCAGCTATACAATCGACCCTGATGAAGATTGGAAGATGTCAGAGGTTTACCTTAAGAGCTTTAGGTAAAAGCGTTTCAATGGGGTCAGACTCGATTGAAAACAGCAATCGTTTTGTAGGCAGTGCTTTCCTCGGCTCGCTGGTGAATCAGTACAATGTTTCTTGTTGGGTTGAGTAAGTGAGGGGTGGAACCTTCTGCCCACAACTTCTTTATGCTTGTATATGTTCAGCGCAAAGCTCATAGGCGCGTATGACCTCATCGACTTTATCTCCGTGATTAATTCGGGATTTTTTGTAGTGAGATAGAACGCGCGCCAGATACTCATGGGCAATCTCAGCTTGAACTTCCGTTTCACCCTGCCAAATTTTTCTACCCGCCGGAGATATTTCCTTCTTTAAACCACTACACGAAGAAACATGCAGTATTTCATAAAACTGCTTTCGTTCTTTCACCAGTTGTTCGTCAAGCAGAGAAAAATCGAGCTTAATGAGGTGCTGCCTAAGTGCATATTGGTGATAAACAGGGCAGAGCAGATAATCGATATCAAGGTTTTGAAACTTCTGATGAAGCTGGTTGATCAGGCTCATCGTTTCGTCACCACCTATACCAGCAATAATGACCAAATGTTTGCCTTGATGTTTGTCTAAAGGTAACTGGGAGGCATCGCTGCAATAGGTCTTCCAAGATGTTTGGTTGTTAGGAGTCGCCGGAAAGAGCTCAACTAACTTCAGGTTCAAGGCTTCAATGAGCTCTGGAACAATATCAACAAAGTGAATTGTGGGTGCGGCTTGCCGATCAAGCAGGTTGATTCCCAATAAACCGTGGTCGCAGCAGCAATCCCAGATGTGCTCGTAGTTATTTAGGCACATCTCATTGAGTTTTTTTAGGCGTTTACCGAGCTTCAAAGTTTTGATTCCATTAATAATAAAAAGGGCCGCATATTTGCGACCCTTTTTTAGTACTGCTGTAGCGCTGTTCTTAGTATGAACGCTGAGCTTAGATCAACTCAATCGCCATAGCGGTTGCTTCACCACCACCAATACATAGTGCAGCAACACCTTTAGACTTGTCTTTCACTTTCAATGCGTTGATCAAGGTAACCAACAAACGTGAACCTGTTGAACCAACAGGGTGGCCTTGTGCACATGCACCACCGAAGATGTTCACCGTTTCTGGGTCAAGACCTAGGTCAATGATAGGCATCATTGCAACCATTGCGAAGGCTTCGTTGATTTCATACAAATCAACATCTTCTTTAGTCCAGCCTGTCTTAGCAAACAAGTTTTCAATTGCGCCAACAGGAGCGATTGTAAATTCACTTGGGTGTTGGGATTGCGTAGCATGACCAACGATACGAGCAACAGGCTTAAGGCCACGTGCTTCAGCTTCGCTTTCACGCATTAGAACAAGTGCTGATGCGCCATCTGAGATTGATGAAGCATTCGCTGCAGTGATGGTACCATCTTTAGCAAAAGCTGCGCGAAGACTAGGGATTTTCTCGATGTTAGCGTTGAATGGCTGCTCATCGTGCTCAACCACAGTATCGCCACGGCGAGACTTAACGGTTACTGGAACGATTTCAGCTTTTAGCAAACCTTCTTCCGTTGCAGTTTTTGCACGAGTAAGTGATTGGATCGCATAGTCATCCATCTGCTCACGTGTATAACCTTTCTTGTCTGCAACTTCTTGTGCGAAAGAACCCATTAGACGACCTGTTTCAGCATCTTCCAAACCATCTAGGAACATGTGATCCATTGCTTGGTCACCGTGACCCATGCGGAAGCCCTTACGAGCCGTTGGCAAAATATAAGGAGCGTTAGACATAGACTCCATGCCGCCAGCAATCATTACATCGTTAGTGCCTGCCTTGATCGCATCGTGTGCCATCATCGCCGCTTTCATACCTGAACCACAAAGCTTGTTGATTGTGGTAGCACCCGTTGCATCAGGTAGGCCTGCTTGACGCATTGCCTGGCGAGCTGGGCCTTGCTTAAGACCGGCTGGCAATACGTTACCCATGATCACTTCTTGTACGTCTTCAGGCTTAAGGCCCGCACGCTCGACCGCTTCTTTGATAACGATGCTGCCTAGCTCAGGCGCAGGAACAGTAGACAGGCTACCTTGAAGACCACCCATTGGTGTACGAACACCGCTTACAATTACAACAGAATCTTGCTTAGACATATTAGCCTCTTACGTTTTACTCGTGGCCGAGCCACAAAGAGTGCACCCTCGTGAGGTGCCGGAAATACAAACGAAGCCAAGGATAGTGACCTTAGCCCACCAAATCGGTCGCAGATTGTATCAAGGATCTCGTTTTTGAACCAATTTGTTTGCTGTAAGGAAAGGTAAAGGCTTGCGGTTTACCTGTAGAGGACACCAAGCAATTAGCTTACACAGAGTGCCAAGTGTTTTCGGTTTAGGTCGATAATGTGATAGTTTGAGACAAGGTATCTCCTCAGATTTAGAGTAATTAGAAAAGGTTCATCAATTAATATGGCTAACAAGCAGCTTAATGATATATCTACTCCCATAACGAATCTCGATGAACTGGCTAAATTAGCCGACTATTCACTAATGAATAACCTTCGGTGCGACCCTCAGGCGACGGCCAGTGGGGATGATTACGCGCCTCGACAAGTTTTTTCGGGACATTATGTCCCTGTAAAGCCGACGCCTATTCCTGAGCCTGACTATGTCGCTCACAGCAGGAAGTTTTTCAGCGAACTGGGTTTTGACGACAATTTGGTGGAAACGGAAGGCTTCCGTCGTTTGTTCTCTGGTGATATGTCGCATGTGCCAGAACCTATGAGACAAACAGCTTGGGCAACTGGCTATGCGCTGTCGATTTATGGCACGGAGTACATTCAACAGTGTCCGTTCCGCACAGGCAACGGTTACGGGGATGGCCGTGCAGTATCTGTCCTTGAGGCTGTCATCAATGGTCAGCGTTGGGA
>NZ_LWFE01001137.1:0-1171 GCF_001635675.1 Oleiphilus sp. HI0061
AAGAGTTTAAAAGCCACTACCGTGTCGTCTAAAAAACATAATCAGCAGAATTATTTTAAATACTTTCTGATCAGTGCCATTTGTACCCTGGCAGGCCTCGGAACAATTGTATACGTTAATATTCTCTTGCCCGCATCTGAAAAGCAGGAATTACTTGCGCTAATTGGTCTTATTCTTAGCGTGCCTAGCGCTATCATCGCCTTTTACTGCTATATTCGCCTTCTCGTAAGCAGAATCCAGAATTTCTTGGACAAATAAATGATAACGCCCGATATAGAAATATACATAAAGAACATAAACAACAGTGAATTGCTCGCCTGGCTAAATACTCACTTTACAACCATCGATATCAACCTTGAAGCAAGCAGCTTATCCGAAAAGAAAAGTATCTCGGGCACCCTTTCACGCGAAGGGAATAAGATCCCTATCGTCGTTACGCCCTGTGCAGCAGGAAAGTCTTATTGCAGTGTTTGGTTCAAATCGTCTGAAACACCTTGGGACAATGATGAAGCCTGCGCACTAAGCCTGTTAGAGATGTATGAACTTGAGGTCAGGTGTGCCGCACATAGCTGGCAAGAAGGGGAAGATGAAGCAGGTGAATATTGGAATGCCATCACCCGAAACGAAAAAAAGCTTATCCGCTGGGGATAAGCCTTTTCTGTAGAAGCTAAAGAGCTAGAGGCTTACTTGGCAACCGAAACGTTGTCTGCCTGCATACCCTTCTCACCCTCACTCAAATCAAAGCGCACTGCTTGGCCTTGACGCAATGAGCGACGACCGCGACCACGAATTGAACGGAAGTGAACAAAAACATCTTCGCCCGCATCGGTCGTAATAAAACCAAAACCTTTATTCACATTGAACCATTTAACGGTACCGGACTCTACACCCTCAGGTGTATCATCGTCGTCATCAGACTCAGATGCTTCTTGCGCATTGTTACTTGAAGCAGAAGAAGACGAAGACTGTGCCGCAATTTGCGAAATGGCAGATGCAGCAAAAAACATCAACCAAACCAAAGCGTAAAAGCCGCTACCATTTTCACCTGAAAGGAAATTCTCGGCTGTAAGGCCTTGTGGTAATACTGAAGCAGACGAAGCCAATACCAACATAACGTAAGGAAATGGCAGCGCAACAACCGCACTTACTAATAATTTTTTAGATAAACTCT
>NZ_LWFE01001138.1:0-825 GCF_001635675.1 Oleiphilus sp. HI0061
CAAGGCGGCTACCGGCACATTGGAGAACAAACGTATCAGCTCGGTTAGGCGAGTATATTCAGGACGGAAGTCATTCCCCCATATTGAAACACAGTGCGCTTCATCAATGGCAATTTGCACGATATTCAAACGACTCACCCAATTCAAAAAACCTCTTGAAACAGCGCGTTCGGGTGATACATATAAAAGCTTAAGTGCACCACTTTCCGCTCGGGTTCGAATCATCTGCTCCTCATCACTGCTGCAGGCACTATTTAGCGCCTCAGCTTGAATACCGCTAAGTTGAAGTGCTGAGACTTGATCCTGCATTAGTGCGATAAGAGGTGAGACAACAATACTCAAACCGTCCAGCATGACAGCGGGCAGCTGGTAACAAATAGACTTACCACCACCGGTAGGCATAATCACCAGGCTAGACTGGCCCTTAAGTGTACGTTCGATGGCACCCGCCTGATTGAGGCGAAAGGCATCATAGCCAAAGTAAGATTTTAGGGCGTGAAGCGCCGTGTCCTTATTCATAGGTCGTTCTCCTGAAAGGGGCTGTGATTCTTAACTTCCCTTTGGGCATCATGAGGAGACACGTCGGGCAGGTCTTTCCAATTTATCGGCATCGCAAATTCCTTTTGCTAATGATTGAATTCACGAGAAGCCTAGCAAATATAGTGGGTCGCATGCAAAGTCGGCCAACACGATTTACATTACAATAGGCCAAAATATTAAACGCCATTCTGGCAACTAAACTAGATGGAACACCTCCTAAATGCTAAAGTAAGCAGATGCTAACTTCCTATAAGCCAATAACGCTAATAATAAAGCGCTCAATAG
>NZ_LWFE01001139.1:0-1471 GCF_001635675.1 Oleiphilus sp. HI0061
ACCTTTGGTAATGTTGTGACTGAAGCAATGGCAAGCAGGCTGGGTATCGTTGCATTTAATGACGCCGCTGCGAAGGAACACTTAAGCCATGGCAATTCGGCATATATCGCAAATTTAGACAATGACGAAGCCTTCATTCAATTGACTCTGGAAGCAATCGAAAGCTCTTCCGAGCTGGAAAAAATTCGTGAAAATGCCTATCAATTGGCACAAACAATTACCTGGAACAATATCGTCAATCAGTTCGTCAAAAAGTTACTCGAAAAGCCACCCTTAAGGCTAGGAGATGAGACACATGAATCCTCTCAAAACATCAACAGCATTTAATAAGCTCAATAGCTGGGATATTGCAGCTTGCCTGTACCTTAATCATTTTTGTCGCACTAAAACGGTTAACACCTTCTTTGCAATAATCAGCCGCTTAGGGGATGGTGTTTTCTGGTATAGTCTCGCGCTTGTCCTGCCAATCTTATATGGTGAAGAAGGTCTACTTTTATCAGGGTTGATGATAACGGCGGGCGGTGCTTGCCTACTGATCTATAAGCAACTTAAAAAGAAACTAGTAAGAGAACGACCATTTATCCGCTCAAAAGATGTCTATAAAGGCTGCGCACCTTTAGATCAATACAGCTTTCCTTCTGGACACACAATGCACGCGGCCTGCTTCTCGACTGTTGTGCTATGGCACCTGCCAGAGTTCGCTGTATTATTGGTACCCTTCTCTATTCTAATTGCCCTCTCGAGAATGGTACTCGGCCTTCACTATCCGACAGATGTATTGTGTGGCGCGGGATTAGGTATATTGCTGGCATCAATTGCAAACTACTTAAGCCCCGTACTCTTCTAAACCAGCGCTACTGGCCTTTACCTTATTCCTGCCAAATAGGCACATCGAAGGCCTGTAAGATCTTCCCTGTTTCGGCCAGAGGCAAGCCCACTACATTGCTATAGCTTCCGACAATCCCTTCAACAAACAATGCCGCTTTGCCTTGTATGCCATATGCACCTGCCTTATCCATTGGTTCACCCGTTGCGATATATTGCCTAATTTGCTGATCACTCAGCTTCATAAACGACACTTCTGTTGTCACAACATCAGCTTCAATTACCGCTTTCCCCTCAGATAACTTCGCCACAGCGATACCCGTTAGCACTAGATGATTTGTTCCTGATAAACGCTTTAGCATTTCAAATGCTACGCGTTCATTATCTGGCTTGCCTAGAATCGTGCCGTCTATCGTAACGGTCGTATCTGCAGCTAAAACTGTCTTTTCAGGATTAAAGCTGAGACCTGCTAAGGCTTTTTCTTTAGCCAAGCGCCTTACATAAGCGTCGGGCAATTCCCCTTCAAGTACTGACTCATCGATATCCATTGATGCACTATGATAAGGAACACCGATTTGTTCTAATAGTTCTCTCCGGCGACTGGAGCCAGATGCCAATAGCAAGTCTGCCATATTTTTTAAGATTC
>NZ_LWFE01001140.1:0-2966 GCF_001635675.1 Oleiphilus sp. HI0061
CTTCATCGGCATTCTCTATCTCTGGCGCACGCATCGAGAAGAGTAGTTTCTTACCATCATAAGAAGTACTGAGGTCACGTACATCGTAGAGCAGCTCACCGTCGTCGTTTAAGAACGATTCATCAGCAAAGGCTGCCGAAGAAATATCCACCGTTTGAGCATCAAGTGATGCTTTTTGCTTTAGGTATAAAACAGCACCAGGACGAAACGATTGCGGCTCAGCAGCATTATCTGGCTCAACTTCGCCCTCATCATTTTCTAGAGGTCTTTCTATATAAGCTAAAGGTAAGTCAACTACAACAGGATCCGTGCCATCAGAGCTACAGGCAACAATAAGAGGCAGACTGATCATAGCAACAAGGCTCAACAATACCTGTCTCAAAAAGCCGGAATTTGAAGGCTTGGGTAATCTAAAATGCCTTTTGAAGGCTCGATTCAGAAAAACCGAAACGTAAAAAAATGTTAACCTGACATGCTTCACAATATTCTCCCTATTCGACATAATCGAGCCCAGTTAAGGACTTAGACAAGGATTATGTCTCTCAGTATGTCTTCTTCCTAAGTACATTCCAGCGCATTTGAGTTACGCAATGTAATGGTGAGCACTGCCACACAAAATGCGCCTATCATCTTCAATTAAACTTCAAACATAGAGCGTTTGGGTCTAATTTAAATAAGCTCCGATCCAAAGAGGGAACAAGCTATGAATGTATTTCCTGTATTACCTAAGCTACTGAAACAAATAAAGCACGACGGTTTCTGGCAAGCAGCTATGACGCCAGCATATACAAAAACATTGATCGGAAAAATTAAGCTTATGCACCAGCGCATGAAATTTCTGTCACTTATACTTCTCTCTACACTATTCGTGAGCTCGACTCTAACGGCCGGGGAACGAGAGCAAGCTAAACGTATACATGACAGAATAGCGGGTGTGCCCCCTACTGCAAGTGTACTCGACTCTATGGCGGCGGATATTTTGGCGGGCGAAGCTAGCAATGCGGCCTATACGGCAATGGAACACACTGCTTTCTATGACGTTACGCTAAAAAACCTTGCAGCCCCCTGGACAAATGAAGCCATGTCCAGCTTTGTGCCCTTCAATGACTATATGGCAACCGTAATTGGTTTAGTACGCGATGACGCAGACTTTCGGTCAGTTCTATATAGCGACGTGCTCTATGTCGGAAATTCTTCACTTGGGCTACCAAACCCGAGCATCAGTAGCAACGCGCATTATGAAGCTCTGGAAGATGGCGGACACAGCCTAAAAGAGTATCTGATTGCCAGCACTCAGTCGGAACAATACAACATCCCTAGCGCTGCCGCTGCCGGTATCATGACCACGCGCGCATCCGCTCATGCATTCATGAAAGACGGTACCAATCGTGCACTGTTCCGTTTTACCGTGTTAAACCACTTATGCAACGATATGGAGCAACTTAACGACACCTCCTTACCACCTGACCGCGTCAGGCAAGATGTTTCGCGTAGCCCTGGTGGCGACAGCAGAATCTTCTTAAACAGCTGTGTAGGTTGTCATAACGGCATGGACCCTCTTACCCAAGCGTTTGCTTACTACAACTATGATTACAATGTTGAGAATGACCCAGAGGGTTTAAACGGCCAAATGGTCTATAACCAGGAAGGCATGACCGATGCGAGCACTGGCAGCCGCGTACAAGCAAAGTATCACATCAACGCTAACAACTTTGAGTTTGGCTATATCACGCCAGATGACAGCTGGGAAAATTACTGGCGCTCAGGAAGAAACCAGTTACTGGGATGGGATTCCACCCTCCCCGGCTCTGGAAATGGCGCTGCATCCATGGCACAAGAACTTGCACATTCCGAAGCCTTTGCCGAATGCCAAGTGAAAAAAGTTTTCCAGAATGTCTGCCTAAGAGAACCATCAGACGCTGCTGACCGAGCTGAAGTTGCATCAATGGTCACATCATTCAAAAACAGTGGATATCAACTCAAAAGAGTCTTTGCAGATTCAGCCACCTACTGCATGGGCGAATAGGAGGATATGACAATGAAAGCAACTAATACCTTAAAAAGCATTTGTTTATCACTCCTTGCCCTAATTCTACTTAGCGCCTGCGGTACTGACAGCGGCCAGGAAAATACCGACAACCCTAACACTAACCAAAACACCAGTACCGATGAGTATCTAGGCCCTGCGCCAGAAACTGACGATGCGCTAAAGTTTCAGACCGAGTTTTGGGAAAATATCGTTACTGAAAACCGCTGCGGCGCTTGCCACGGTGCTGATGGTCAGTCCCCTAAATTCGCACGCTTCGACGACGTTAACCTGGCACTTGCTGATGCCAGTAGCTTGATCGATCGAGATGACCCGGCAGAATCGGCTCTTATCACAAAAGTTGCAAACGGCCATAATTGCTGGGCATCTAACGGACAAGGTGGCACCGATATCGACACCTGTGTAACGATTCTCACTGGGTGGGTCGAAAATTGGGTGGGTGACAATGCTGCCAGCACTAATGAAATCATCCTACGCTCTCCACAAATCAAAGACCCTGGGAGCAGTAAGTCCTTCCCTGAGGATACTTTAAGCTACTCAAGCACTGTCTACCCTCTACTCACAGAGTATTGCAGTGACTGTCATGTCGAAGGCCAGCAAACTCCTTTTATTGGCAGCTCCGATGTTGACACCTCTTACCTGGCTGCTCAGAGTCGAATTAGCCTGGAAACCCCCGGTAACTCCCGACTAGTACAACGCTTACTCAATGAGTTTCATAACTGCTGGGAAGTTGGTTGTGAAGCCTCATCAACTGAAATGAGAACAGCGATCGAAGCCTTTTCTAATTCGATCACTGCCGCCGCGATTGACGAAACACTGATTACCAGTAAAGCGCTTGTATTGGTGGGTGACGGCATCGTTGCCAACTCAGGTGGCCGCTATGAAGATGATGTGATTGCCCTATACGAGTTCAAAGCCG
>NZ_LWFE01001141.1:0-7911 GCF_001635675.1 Oleiphilus sp. HI0061
GGTGACCCTTTAGGTACGGGTGTTATGTCTGTACAACGTACAACTGCTGATCCGGATCGTAGCGTTGAAGACGATGCTTACTTGCCAGCGACTTACCGTAACCACAATACTCACTGGTGGGATGGCTCACAGCTTTACGGCAGCAACAAAGAAACCAATGATTCTGTTCGTTCATTTGAAGATGGTAAGCTCGCTATTGAAAGTGATGGTACTTTGCCAACAGACTTCTGGAGTGGCGTGCCGGTTACTGGCTTTAGTGACAACTGGTGGCTAGGTCTTAGCATGATGCACCAGCTATTCACCTTGGAGCATAACGCTATTGCTGACAAGCTGAAGGAAAACTATCCAAACGCGACAGATCAGTGGCTATTTGATAAGTCCCGCTTGATCAACTCTGCCTTGATGGCGAAGATTCACACAGTTGAATGGACGCCTGCAATTATCGCCAACCCTGCATTAGAGTTGTCGATGGAAGCAAACTGGTGGGGTATCGCGCGTAATCCTGAAACACGTGATTTGATCCAAAATGTGACGGACGATATCAAAGGTCCTAATTCCTGGCTCATTAACACCATCGCATTATTTGATCCTGAAAAAGCTGAACAGTTAAGCACGCCAGGCGCAATTGACCATATCCTTGGTGGTTTGGTTGGCCAAAGCAAACCAAATAACTATGATGTTCCTTATGTACTGACTGAGGAATTCGTTGCGGTTTATCGTATGCACCCATTACTACGTGATGCGGTAGATATCTACGATATCGGTTCAAATGTTGTTTCTGAGCGTATCAATATTGAAGACACGCGTGATGGCGATGCAGAAGATATTCTCGATAATCAGGGCGGCGATCGTCTATGGTACTCCTTCGGCATTACTCACCCAGGTTCCTTGACGCTAAACAACTATCCTGAGTTTTTGCGTAACCTTTCAATGCCGTTAATTGGCGATATTGACTTGGCAACAATCGATATTATTCGTGACCGTGAGCGTGGTGTACCACGTTACAACGAATTCCGTCGCCAGATTGGTTTGAATCCGATTACCAAGTTTGAGGATTTAACTGAAGACCCTACAACTTTGGCTGAATTGAAGCGTGTTTATAACAATGACATTGAGCAGATCGATGCTTTGGTGGGTCAGCTAGCTGAAACAGTGCGTCCTGATGGCTTTGCCTTTGGTGAGACGGCTTTCCAGGTCTTTATCCTGAATGCTTCTCGTCGTTTGATGACAGACCGTTTCTATACTGAAAGCTATACACCTGAAGTGTACACGCAAGAAGGTATCGACTGGGTAGAAAATAACACCATGGTTGACGTGATTCGTCGTCACTTCCCCGAGCTAGAGTTAAGCTTAACGGGTGTAGATAATGCCTTTAAACCATGGGGTTTGAAGATTCCAGATAACTACAAAGAGTGGTCAGCTTGTGATAAAGAGCAGCTCTTATGGACGAACGGTGCAATGCGTACTGAATATGATGCAGGAGAGCGTCCAGGGTTAACTGATATCGATATTGGTGGCCTGATTAATACGGTACTTTGGGAAAAAGTAAATCGTAAGGACGATGTCGCGCCACTCGGTTATGAAAAGCCAATCCATGCTCACGCAGCTATGGCGACCACTACTTTTGAACCTGCTTCTGGCCACCCTTATACAGGTGTCTTCAAAGGTGCAGAGTGTGGCTTATTGCGCCTGTCAGTCACGGGTGACCCAAATGACCGTGGCTTTGCTCCAGGCTTAGCATGGAAAGTGTTCGTTGACGGTAGAAACTCACGCAATGTCTCGGCGTTATACACCTTATCAGGCCAAGGTGGTAACCATGATTTCTTTGCAAATGAGTTGTCGCAGTACGTTGACAAGGAAGTGAACGAAACTTTGGGTACCACAGCCTTGTTCTCACTAGTTTCGACTAAGCCAACCACGCTTTCTGTAGAGAAGATGGCGAAGGTTCGCGCAGATGGCACCAAAGAAAGCAGCGTTGTTACGCCGACGCAGGTTTACTTTGTTCCGCGCCCAGAAGTGAAGGGCTTGTTCTCAAGTGCTTCTCATGACTTCCGTGACGACTTGGAAAGCTTACCAGAAGGTACGCCTATCTATGACGTCTACGCAACGAGCGAGAAAATTCGCACTTCTATCTTCCCGTATTTTCATAAGAAGTATGCGAAATCTCGTCGTGATAGTGCTAAGAAAGTTGGTACGATTCGCCTAAGTTCTGAGTTTATCAGCTCGGCCTTTGGTGACGGTGGTGTTTTCTTCAACCACCAGCGTGTAGAGGATCAATAAGTAAGGATTTCAACTTAGCCTAACCCTTGTATTTATCAATCTGTACTTTGGTAAATAACATATTGGCTGTTCTAGAGCAGGCGGATCAGTCAAAATGAAGGGAGTTGTGCCCCGGAGTCTTTCGAGACTTCGGGGCTTTTTTTATACTTCTAGTCTGAGAAGCCCTACTGAAGGAGGGGAGTGCTTGGTTGGTCTGACGCTGTCACCTACCACTTTGCAGTGGCCAGTAATTGAGTTAATGCCTGCAGACCTTTGCCTTTATTGCTGAGTTTCCATGCCATAAAGCATTCATGATTATTTACCTTAGCAAGCTTAAGCTCCTTCAGCTTGCCACTCTCAATGGCTTGGTGAATACGTTTTCGCGGCAAGTGACCAATACCTATACCTGCTAATATGGCTTCGACCTTTTGATCCATGGTTTGTACATAAAAGGTTTTCCCTGCATCTGTGAGCCCGGCGCTGCGCGACACCTCCAGTATTGAGGTGTCATGGGTAACAACGCGTCTTAACTTAGGCAGTATTTCGGTGAGCCTCTGTGTATCTAAGGCGAGTTCAGCAAGTTGATGGGACGTGGCAATAACCGGTATTAGGTCGGTGTCTGTTAGTGGAATTGCGCGGAAGCCTTTTTGTAATGGTACCGGTCCTGGCGCGCCGACAAGGAGTTCTACGCGGTCTTGCTCAAGTGCTTCCCAGCCGCCGTTAAGTACGCACTCAATTAGATCAACTTCTACATTTTCGTGTTCGGCCAGAAAGTCAGACAGCACATCATATAGTACAGGTTGATTCAGCGTGGACTCCATCGCGATTCGTATTTTCGGCTCCCAACCCGTGGCAACTTCTTTTGCTGAATTAGCCAGCTGAGAAGTCGCCATCAGAATCTTTCGCCCTTCTTGCAAAATTAGCTGCCCTGCGGGGGTTAATACCGAGCGTCGACCTTGACGCTGAAACAAAGTGATACCCAATTGTTCTTCGAGCTTCTGAATAGCATAAGAAACGGCCGAGGTGGCTTTGTTCAATTCTTCAGATGCTTTTGCATAGCTTCCTCGTCTATCTATCGCGTCTAAGGTTTCTAAGGCTTCAATAGTGATCGGGTTTCTAATCATTAAGGTTCCATAAAGATTGTTCTAATTATTAGATCATTCTAAACAGATATTGGCGCTTATTGGAAGTTCTTCAGCGCGATACACTTATTTCATCAAATCAAAACACAGAGGAAACACGCCATGAAAGCACTATTCAACAAAATCAGCACAACGACTGCGGGCCTAGACACGCTACCTATCCGAATTGGCGCGGGCATCACATTCGCCGCACACGGCAGTCAGAAACTATTTGGCTGGTTTGGTGGCTATGGATTGGATGGAACGGCGGGTTGGATGGAGTCGATTGGATTATCGCCCGGTATCTTGATGGCAGGGCTTGCAGGGAGTGCCGAATTCTTCGCCGGTTTATTGCTGATAGTTGGCTTTTTGGTTCGTCCAGCGGCCTTGGTACTGGCAATCACTATGATTGTGGCGATTGTCACGGCTCACATTGAAAATGGATTTTTTATGGCAACTAACGGTTATGAGTTTGCGCTCGCATTACTGGTTATCAGCGCAACCTTAACGATTAGAGGTGCAGGTAGTTTGAGTATTGATAAGGCACTTTTATCGTACAAGACTGTTTAGCCAACACGTTGATTAATCAGATTCAGATAGTTAAGTGCGACTCAAAACATCGCACTTTGATAATCGTTATTGAGGTACAAGGTCATGGGCTTAATACAAGATGGGAAATGGGTTGATCAGTGGTATGACACGAGCGATAGCGGAGGTGAGTTTCGTCGCCAAGATAGTCGCTTCAGAAGTTGGTTGACCGCCGATGGTCAACCTGGCCCGCAGGGTGAGAAGGGGTTTAAGGCAGAGAAAGGCCGCTACCATTTGTATGTTTCGTTGGCGTGCCCATGGGCTCATCGCACGTTGATTTTTCGCCAGCTGAAGAATCTACAAGATTATATCGATGTGACGGTAGTCGACCCGATAATGTTAGAAAACGGTTGGGAAGTTACCGACCCGCTGTACGGTTTTCAATACGCTTACCAGCTTTACATGCGCGCTGATAGCCAATACGAGGGGCGGGTTACGGTACCGGTTTTATGGGATAAACAGACCCAAACGATTGTCAGTAATGAGTCGTCTGAAATTATTCGCATGTTTAACTCAGCCTTTAATCACCTAACTGGCAATACTGATGACTATTATCCAGAGGGCTTGCGTGAGTCGATTGATATGATTAACGAGCGAATTTATGACTGCATTAATAACGGTGTTTATCGTGCAGGTTTTGCGACGACGCAAGAAGCCTATGAAGACGCTTACCATCAATTATTTGATGCCCTAGATTGGGTAGAAGGCGTACTGTCTAAGCAGCGTTATCTGTGTGGATCAACACTAACCGAAGCTGACTGGCGTCTATTTACGACACTGATTCGATTCGACGCTGTTTATTTTGGACACTTTAAAACCAATAGACAACTGATAGCGAGTTACCCCGCGATGAGTTCTTATGTTCGCGAGCTGTATCAAGTGCCAGGGGTGGCCCAGACAGTGAATTTTGAGCATATCAAAACCCACTATTACGCCAGTCACCTTACGATCAATCCGACGGGGGTCATTCCTTTAGGGCCTGAACAAGATTTCGATTTACCCCATGATCGAGACCAGTTGGAAAAAGCTAACTAACGATCTCAGTCACTATTTTCATCAAAAGTAAGGAGTTGTCATGCTTTATTATCGAGCTGCTGACGAACGAGGTAAGGCCAACTTTTCTTGGTTAAATAGCCAACATAGCTTTTCGTTTGGTCACTATTACGACGCCGATCACATGGGAGTTTCGGTACTGAGAGTCATCAATGATGATGAGGTTTCCCCCGGTGCGGGTTTTGATAATCATGGTCATCGAGATATGGAAATTATTTCTTATATATTGGAGGGGGCTATCGAGCACAGAGATAGCACAGGAAATCACTTTATAGTGCCTGAGGGAGAGGTTCAGCGTATGAGCGCAGGGTCAGGGATTATGCACTCTGAATTTAACGCATCTAAAACCGAAGCATTGAAGTTTTTGCAAATTTGGATCAGTCCAAATGTAAAACTCATTGAACCTAGTTACGAGCAAATGCCCATCTTACAGTCTTCGACACTGACAGCTTTGGTAACGCCAGATGGAAGCAACGGTAGCCTAAGTATTCACCAGGATGTGAGCCTTTTTCGCTTGCAGCTAAACGCCGGAGAACGCTACGAATTGACGGCTCAAGCGCGAGTGGGTTATTTGCATGTAATTGAGGGGGAGGGACTTGGCGTTACATCGACTGACAAGCTTGAATTAAAGCCAGGTGATGGTCTAGGTATTATAAAAGATCAGCTATCTATTACGGCCAAAGATGAAGGCTTGACTGCTCTTTGGTTTGACCTCCCGCCAAGATAATTGCTTGTAATATAACGCGAGAAAACATTCTGATGAATGCAACTGATGACCTAAGCCTATTATTGCTTGACCCGCTATTTTGGGGGCTAGCCGTGGTTGGCGTGTTAATAACGGGAATCTCAAAATCTGGTTTTGCCGGAGGAGCGGGTGTTATCGCGGTACCATTACTATCGTTCGTGATGCCCGTGCCGGTTGCCGCTATTTTAATGTTGCCGCTTCTCATTGTGATGGACGCAAAGACGATGCACTATTATTGGCGCAGCGTGAACTGGCAAGAAATAAAAGTGATCGGCCCCGCGGCACTGGTCGGCATCATCGCGGGTGGCTATTTATTGGGTGGATTGTCCAGTAGCTTGTTACAGTCTTTGCTTGGTTTATTTTGCATTGCATTCGCGCTGTGGAAACAGTTGAGCCCCGTTTTGGCTCACCTGCCCTATGCAGGTCTTTTTTGGGCGACCTTGTCTGGTTTAACCAGCACATTGCTACACGCAGGTGGTCCACCGATTAATATTTATTTGGCCACGATACGATTACCCAAGCGCACGTGGTTGGCAAGCGCTGCCATGTTTTTTGCGATGATGAATCTGGTTAAAATCGTTCCGTATGCCTTAGCCGCCCAGTCACAGAGTGGTTTTTCTGTGTCGTTGTTGTTGATTATCGACATAATTTTGTTACCGGCTTGCTTACTTGGTTCGAGCTTAGGACATCGCTTGCATACAAAAATGAGTGAAGCCCATTTCATGTCTGCGTGTAAGGGTTTGTTATTTCTGTCAGGGCTTGGCTTGCTCATTAGTGTGGCGCTCTAAAGCCTTTTGGTTCTAGTGTTTTAAAGATAAGGCATGGCTCTACATAAGCATTTTCCCTATAATCTCCCCCTTCTTTGCACCGCCTGACTATTAAGCACTATGAGCAACAGACCTGATACAGACAACTACCTCGAACTTTTCCTGAATGATATTCCGCTAATGGATGTTCGAGCACCGGTTGAGTTCGATAAAGGTGCCTTTCCAAATACCCTCAACGCACCCTTAATGGATGATGAAGAACGGCGTTTGATTGGTATTCGTTATAAAGAATCAGGCCAGGATAGTGCCATTGAACTAGGACACGAGCTGGTATGTGGCGAAAATAAAGCCCAAAAGCTTGAGGCCTGGTTGGCTTTTGCTAAACAGAACCCCCAGGGCTATTTGTATTGCTTTCGGGGTGGTTTGCGATCAAGAACCACACAAGGCTGGATTAAAGACGTAGGTGTGGATTACCCCTTGATAAAAGGCGGCTACAAAGCCATGCGTCGTTTTCTGATTGACGAAATGGAAACGCAAATCAGCGAGCTGGACTTCACCGTTATTAGTGGCCGAACGGGCACCGGTAAAACACGCGTTTTGAAGCAGTTCAATAATTACGTCGATCTAGAAGGCTTGGCTCATCATCGTGGTTCTAGCTTTGGTCGAATGTTGACCCCTCAACCTAGCCAAATAGATTTTGAAAACAAACTATCCATCGCCCTATTAAAAGCGCGCCATCAAAATAGCGGCACGGTATTTCTGGAAGACGAAAGTCGTTTGATTGGCCGTTGTGCTTTGCCTTTGACTTTGAAAGACCGCATGTCTGCTTGCCCTTTAATTGTCTTAGAAACGCCTTTGGAAGAACGAATCGATGTAGTGCTTCAAGACTATGTGATTGATATGACCGAAGCCTACTTAAGCCGGGACGGTGAAGAGCAGGGCATTGAGAATTTCTCTAACTATCTGTTTGAGAGTTTAGGGAGAATAGAACGCCGCTTGGGTAGCGAGCGAAAGAATCATCTACAGCAAATGATGGTACGAGCGATCAAACAACAATTTTCTGCTTCAGAATCTGATGAGGCTTACGGCCTTCACCGGGAGTGGATCGAACATTTACTAAAAGATTACTACGACCCAATGTACGATTATCAGCTCTCAAAGAAGGCTGAAAGAATTGTATTGCGGGGAAGCAAAGACGCACTATTGGAGCACTACTCAAAATGAAATTATTCAGTACCTTGATCATATTGTTTAGCCTAGCGGTGAGCGCGCAGGCGAAAGATTTTACCTTTACCGCCATCCCTGATCAGGACAGCACCCAGCTTGAGCAGCGCTTTGGTGCAGTGTCTGAGTACTTAGGGAAGGCCTTAGGCATTGA
>NZ_LWFE01001142.1:0-5736 GCF_001635675.1 Oleiphilus sp. HI0061
GATTAGATGGCGAATTGGCAATCTATGAAAACGGTCTCTGGACCTGGAAGCACGCTGCTGGTAGGCACGCTAGTGACAATGCCAGTTTCCCAGCCACCTTTCTTACCTTCGTTATCGAAAAACCGCGCGAACATCGCCTAGCCTTCCTTAAAATCAAGAGTTCACAAGTCTTAAATTTCAGCATAAACATCCGAGACCACGACTCACAACTTTCTCTTCTTGCTAGTAGAAATCTTGTGTATGGCTTGTGTTTTGGACTGATGATTCTTGCTTTTGTCTACAACATGGTAATTGGCATCTCTGCTGGAGAAAGAGTTTATACTTATTACGCCTCTTACGTTTTATGTATGTCGCTATATATGATTGCCATGACCGGGTACAACCGCCTGGCGTTTCCCGATTGGGGTGGAGAGGGTAGCTTCACCAACCTGACCGCTTGCTTGCTTGCGTTTTCTGCAACAGTATTCGTTCGCGAGCTACTTGAAACTAAGACAACAATCCCCAAGCTCGATATATTATTACGCCTGTTATTGGCTGCAACTTTTTCGACCATATTTCTACTAGGGTTTATGTCTGACCAACTTGCCTACATGTGTGTAGAAACGATAGGTCTAGTCATTCCAATTATCATACTTGTCTGTGCTATCGGTGCACTAAAGCGTCACCCCCCGATGGCGAAGTTGTTTCTTCTTGCCTGGACCACTCACCTTATTACGGGCACCCTATGGGTATGGATGTGGCTTGGATACACCCCCCCATCACTAGACACCCTCAATATTTTCATTGCAGGTTCAGTGACCGAGCAACTGCTGCTAGCCATCTTGCTTGGCTATAAATACGCAAACCTGAAACAAGAAAACCGTAAGCTGGCAAGAGACGACGAAAATTATCTGGGTGAGTCAACTCAAGACCAGTTAACAGGGGTTTTTAGTCGTCAAACCCTCTACACTCAAATTGAACATACAATTAAAACTAGCGAGAACGACCTTGTTTGGATCGATATTGATATTGACAACTTTCAGAAGTTTAATGAGGCGCACGGCCTTCACGCAGGCGACCTATTGCTTAGCGAGTTTGGTCAATTGCTCCAAACAAAAGTACGTCGAGATAACCTAGCCGCAAAGCTGATCGATAAGGAAAATAGCTTCGCCTATAGAAGAGGGCTGGCAGGAAGAGTCGGTGGTGGGAAGTTTACTATACTTCTATCCAACTGCTCACTCCCCCAAGCCAGGCTCTACGTTGAAAGGTTAATGCGAGATTTCGAAGCCATCAAAATAAAGTCAAGCGATGGAAAGTGGCTAAATTCGAGCATCAGCGTCGGAGTTGTACATATTTTGCCTAATGAAGACTTTAATTCTGCCTGGAAGAGAGCAAGCAAAAAGCTACTGCTTGCGAAATCAAAAGGTAGTGCGCAGCTTTCGTTCTCCTAGACGACTAAATACTCAGCCACGGAAATAAAGCTTTTAACCGCTCCCCCTCCATTGACTGCATTAGCTCAACATTACGCTCTGGAATTTTTTCAGGGTTATCATAACTTTCTAGCGCATACTCCAAAGATTGCTCTCTAATTATGTGAAAAACCGGATAGGGAGCGCGATTTGTTAAGTTCGATTTATCATCCGGTTCGGTACCTTCAAACTGGTAATCCGGGTGAAAACTTGCCAACTGAAATACACCTTCGTAACCTTCTGAAACCAAAATTGAATTCGCATCCGACAGGCATGCTAAGTAAGAATAAAAGTCACTCAAGCCATTTGGGATAACAAGCAGAGTCGTTTCAATAGCCAGATTACTATCATTATCTAGAAACCTTAACTCTGCCAACAAGCGTTCAAGTATTGAGTCATAAGAGCTCCCAGTGTCGATCGCGATTCGGACACGTTCGTCTTCGTAGGGTTTGCGAGCAAACGGACACAAGTTAAGGCCGATTACCACTCGCTCCAGCCAAGCAACAACTTCTGACTCTACATGGCCAAGGGATAGCTCATTAGACATCTTTAAACACCTTTCCTGAAACATTTCATATTAAAGCGAGAATTTATCGGTCATCTTATCTAAGGTCGGCCCAGCAATGACGCCTCGCTCTGTAACGATATAATCGACCAAGCTCGCGGGCGTCACATCGAAGACCGGATTAAGTGCCTGTACGTTAGCCTCTGAAACTTGTTGTCCACTGAAACACTTAAGCTCATCGGAATCACGCATTTCAATCTCTATAGACGCACCGTTTTTCGATGCCATATCAACCGTACTGCTAGGCGCAACGACCATTACCTTTGCGCCATGGTACCTTGCCTGAATCGCCAAAGAGTAGGTGCCAATCTTGTTTACAACATCTCCGTTAGCTGCAATCCTGTCTGCACCAACGATAATCCATTCAACCGATTTGTTTTGGATCACCCACGAGGCCGCCGAGTCCGCATTTAAGGTAACCGGGATATCATCTCTCATGAGCTCCCAAACAGTTAATCGGGTACCTTGCATCCAAGGGCGCGTTTCATCTGCAAAGACTTCAGTGATTAAGCCATCACTCCAGGCTGAGCGTATAACCCCTAAAGCCGTTCCATAGCCACCTGTAGCCAAGCCTCCGGCATTACAATGAGTCATGACAGAGAACGGTTTTTCATGGAAGCGTTTAAACACGGAACAGGCTAAATCACCCATTTTAAAGTTGTTAGCAATATCCTCTTGATGAATTTCCTGGGCGCGGAGAAGCAGCTTTTCTAAACTAAAATCCTGCTCTTTCTGCGCTAGGAGCTCTTCCTGCATAACTTTCAGAGCCCATGCTAAATTTACCGCGGTAGGCCTAGCTTGACTCAGGAATTCAATATCCTTGTTAATACGTTCATAAAAATCGACTCCATTCATTAAGTGCTTTTTTGCGCTCAAAACAACACCGTAAGCCGCACAAATACCAATTGCAGGCGCTCCACGTACAACCATCGTCTTGATTGCCGTATAAACCTGTTCAACATCATGACAACTCATATAATCTTCAGACAAAGGTAGATTTCTCTGATCCAATAGAACCAGCGCACCATCTTGCCAATCGACCGCTTTGACGCTTAGAGACTCAAACTTATTATTCAATGACTATACTTCCTACTGTTTCATTATTTCGGTGGGACTCTATCATGCATGAGTAGTTTGCAATACCAGTTCCCTCAAACTCAATTAACACTTCTTTTCTATCGCCACCTACAACAAACACTGAAGGGTTCTGAGATAGCGGTTTAACAATAGATTCTGCATCCCCTACACTATTCCCGGAGTGCGAATGCCCTGAACCCTGCTGCGCCTTTTTCTTAGAGTGATAGAGTTCGTCAAGAACAAACATCTTGTACGCTTCTGACTGGTATAAAGCTTTCAGGTCCTTTGTAAAAACGAGCAAATGAGGCTCGTTAGTACGATTTTTAACAAGTACTCTGACCTTTGAACCAGAACTAATATTGACAGATTGCGGCCACACCCTACCAACAAGCACTTCAAGCTCGACGGTACGATCAGTCGCAGCCTGACCAAACAAGGGGTCTTTCCAGTATTCACCTAAAATATCTTCTGCCGTTACGCCGGCATTCGTAGTAAGGGTAAATAAAAGAAGCAAGGAAAGGAAAAGGTAGGGCATAATAAACTTTGGTAACATCTAAATGTTGTTCAACCTAAGCAACACAACATGGAACAAAACTACAAGTGACCTTCTTTATATGAAGTATACACCAAATGTACTAACAATTGCCGGCTCTGACTCTTCAGGCGGTGCAGGCATACAAGCAGATATCAAAACATTTACTGCCTTAAATGTCTATGGAGCATCAGTCATCACCAATGTCACAGCTCAAAACTCAAAGGGAGTTAAGGCCACCTATCCACTACCAGCGAAAGTTGTGAAGGATCAGCTACAGACAGTCATCAGCGACATAAACTTTAAAGCTATAAAGATAGGAATGCTGTATTCAAGTGAAATTATTAACGAGGTCGTAGAATGCCTTTCCAACAACACAAGTACACCTATAGTAATCGACCCAGTCCTTACTTCCAGTTCAGGCGTAATGCTTCTAGAAGAAGCCGCAAGAACAGCCCTGGTTGAGAACTTGTTTCCTTTGGCCACTCTAATAACACCCAACCTTATGGAAGCAAACTACCTGCTCCAATTTAAAGGAAAAGACACTGAAAATTTATGCACTCAGAATAAGGCCTTATTATTATCTGAGTTATTTGCATGTAGCGTTCTACTTAAAGGAGGTCATGTAAATGGCGAAATCGTTACCGACTACCTGCAGACCAATAAGGCAATGAATTCATTCTCGCACAAACGCATTGCAACAAATAATACTCATGGAACCGGATGCACACTATCTTCAGCAATCGCTGCAAACTTGGCTAAACAGCCAGACTTATTCATAGCTGTTAAAGAAGGTATATCATTTACCGAATCTTGTATCCAAAATGCTGACGGTTTACAGGTCGGTAATGGTTACGGCCCAATTAATCAGTTGCCATTTTCACAATACTAATTAAGCGATATAATTCTTTGCGGATATTTTCTGCACTATACTGCTACTAATATTACTAAGGGACTTCATAGAATGACAAAGCTAAGCATTTCGAAAAAAATTATACTAGCCTCTAGTTTAACAGTACTACTATCAGCTTGTGCCAGTAACCAAGTAGCTATATCAGAAAGCGTTCAACAAAAATCTGCCCAAGCAGCTTCACAGTCAACTTTCACACCAGAACAAGCAATTGACGAAGCAGAAGAAAAACTGCTAGTTGCGAAGAAAAAAGGCGTAGAATTCTTCTCTCCATTACATCTTAGGCAAGCAGAAGAGAGCATTGCATTAGCACGCGAGTACCTAACAGCCCCTCCCAGCGATATAAAAAATGCCTCTTTAATGTCCGCGATCGCTGCACAAAAATATATAGAAAACGCTTACGAGAATAAAAAGAAAGTTGAAGGAAATCTAAGGGAGTCCTTAAAAAATCTCGACATTCTAGAAAGTCTCAACGCCCCAGCTCTTGTACCCGACCAATATCAAGATGTCATGGAGTCGCTAAATGACATCATTCAAGAAATTGAACAGGGCAACGTTGCTGATGCTAAAAAGAGTGAAGTAGACCTTCTTGAAGACATGGCTGATACCGAAATATCGACACTAAAAGTAACACATCTTAATGAAGCTGTTTCGTTTTTCGAGCGTGCCTCGGACATCGACGCAGATGAGTACGCCGAATTGAGCTATGAAAAAGCAGAAGCTAAACTTGAAGCCTCAACAAGCTTTATTGAGAAGAATTATAGAGATAGAGAGGGGGTAAAAGCTGCAGGCATTGATGCTCTTTTGGCGACTAAAAAAGCTTACTTCGTTGCGATTGAAGCCGAACGCACGGTAAAAATGAAACCAGAAGAAGCTGAAAAGCACGTTCTTAAAGTAATGGAACTTCTCAATAACATTCACTTAGCTACATCAGGTCAAGACATTGAGCCTGAAAAACTATTTAACCAGTCAGAAGTTATAATCGATCTTATAAAAGAGCTGAAAAAGGCCCCTGTACAAAAACCTGAGCTTCCCGCTTCCCAGATCCAAACTTTCGCTGCGCCTCGATCCGAGCCGCTTGTGATTGAAACGCTCGAAGCACCTGCTCTGCCCGCCGGACATAAACCTCTGGAAGGCTTAGAAGTGGACAGCAGCGCTACCGATATCTCTTTACGTAAGGATGAAGACAGCTTTGATGCCATTG
>NZ_LWFE01001143.1:0-2136 GCF_001635675.1 Oleiphilus sp. HI0061
GTGAAGGGTCGAGACCGATGGGGTTAATAATCGGTAGTACTTCGTTATCGAAATAATTAGCTAACCATTCATGTTGAGCTTCACTCCATTCCTGGCGTCTTAGAAAACTGATCCCCTCTTTTTTTAACTCAGGCAGAAGCACATCATTCAAAATCTCATACTGTTCACGAACAAAATCTGTCGCGATATGTTTGATTTTTTCTAGGGTTTGTTCAGGGCTTAGTCCGTCAGGCCCAATTGTCTCCCGACCAAATTTGATCTGATGTTTTAGGCCGGCCACACGAATTTCAAAAAACTCATCCATGTTGCTACTGAATATGCAGCTAAACATCAGACGGTTGAGGAGAGGGTGCGATGTATCAATCGTTTGTTTGAGCACGCGATGGTTGAACTGCAGATGGCTTAGTTCCCTGTTCAC
The DNA here is from genome assembly GCF_001635675.1 of Oleiphilus sp. HI0061. Lineage (NCBI taxonomy): Bacteria > Pseudomonadati > Pseudomonadota > Gammaproteobacteria > Oceanospirillales > Oleiphilaceae > Oleiphilus > Oleiphilus sp. HI0061. Next base: position 419 of record NZ_LWFE01001143.1, read on the forward strand.
GTAGTATTCGTGGTTAAGGAGGTCTATAGCAGGGAGCTCATTATTTGCTGTTTGCTCGTCATGCGTCGTGCTCATTGTTGTCTGTATTCTCCAAGTATTTTAAAAGGGGCGATAATCCATTCTAGCTGAACATTGTTACATCTTTATCCTTTGCTAAGAAGTTTCGCAGCGTCCTTGGCAAAATAAGTCAGAATTGCATCGGCGCCAGCGCGCTTGATACAAAGTAGTGACTCTAGAATAATTTTATCCTTGTCTAGCCAGCCATTTTCTATTGCGGCCATATGCATCGCATACTCACCACTCACTTGATAGACGAAGGTCGGCGCTTTGAGTTCAGTCTTGATACGGTAAACAATATCGAGATAGGGCATGCCTGGCTTGATCATAACCATGTCGGCACCTTCCTGAAGGTCCATGGCGACCTCGTGCAAGGCTTCATCAGAATTGGCCGGGTCCATTTGGTAAGTCTTTTTATCTGCTTTACCTAAGTTGCCAGCAGAGCCTACTGCGTCGCGAAAAGGACCATAATAAGAAGAGGCATACTTAGCGGAGTAGGCAAGTATAGAGGTATTGATATGGCCTGCGGCTTCCAGTTCTTTGCGAATCGCAGCGATTCGGCCATCCATCATATCTGAAGGTGCAACGATGTCTGCTCCGGCCTCTGCGTGTGACAAAGCCTGCTTAACTAATGCGTTAACGGTAATATCGTTTAATACATATCCATCATCATCGATAATTCCGTCTTGGCCGTGGGTTGTAAAGGGGTCTAAGGCAACGTCGGTAATCACGCCCAGCTCCGGATATTCCTTTTTTAGTGCTCGTACAGCTCTTTGGGCTAGGCCCTCGGGGTTCCAAGCTTCTTTGGCATCAAGAGACTTGGCATTACTCGGGGTGACGGGAAATAGTGCGACGGCGGGGATACCAAGCTCTAGTAGCTGCTGCGCCTCTTTTAGTAGTAGGTCAATACTCAGGCGTTCAACGCCGGGCATAGAGCTAACAGCTTCGCGTTTATTTACACCTTCAAGAATAAACATGGGGTAAATCAGGTCATTGGCTGTTAGTGTATTTTCCTGCATCAAGCGACGGGAAAAGTCTTGAAAGCGCATGCGACGGAGTCGGCTGTTAGGGAATTGTCGTTGGCTGGGTGAAAACACTTTTTATCTCCGGCAATCATCAAAAATATTATGTGCTTAAGATTAGCAGGTATGCCGAAGGAAAGGCTATAACGCAAGTCAACTGGGGCTGGATTTTTGGAAGTATTTTGCTTTTCGCTAAATACAGGGAACTCGAGATCTAGGTACGCTTATATGCTTAGCTTAAGTAATAATTGAATGCTTGGGATTAAAGCGATGCTTAGCATAACAAGTGCGGAGCCTATGCAGGTCGCGCCGCATAATTGTGAACCGCGAATTTTTATTCGTTGAACAGGGTCTTGTAGCGCAGACTTCCAGTGCCTAAAAGCAGCGGGTTCAGGTATGCATAGTTGTGCTCGGCCGCTTTTAGTATGGCTCAGTTCGTGAATGTAATGCTGGTCTTGGTCGCGCTGATATAAAACCATAATTGATAAACTTGCAGCAATTACCATTGAGGCAAGTAGAACCTGCCCAAATGAAATATAGATGCTGCTGGTTATTGCAGCACCTATCATGCCTAGGCTTAGCAAGCTAATCATTGATATCAGTGCAATAAAAGTTTTGCAAGTACGTGAGTGTTTGCGG
>NZ_LWFE01001144.1:0-474 GCF_001635675.1 Oleiphilus sp. HI0061
CGAGTCCAGGAGCAAGCTGCAGAGCAGGGCCTTAGCTTCATTCCAAAGCCGATTACTGAGGATAAAATAATCGATTATCTTAAGAAATGTTTGGGCGGTGCCTAGTTCGGACTAGCAATTTGCTAAAAAGGACTTATTATCCGGTAGCTTAGCGGCTGGCCTTAGAGGCGACTTATAGCTTAAACTTACCGGGCCTGGTTTTTATAGCCTTAGAGCTTGTCTGCCCTGTCGGGTTTCGATTTATTATTCTTGGACGGATAGAATGTTTGCAGAAATTTTTAATTTGGTGATCGATACCGTGTCATCACTGTACGTGATGATTGTTTTGATGCGATTTATCTTGCAACTCTCCCGAGCAGATTTCTATAACCCCATTTCCCAGTTTGTTGTTAAAGCGACGAACCCTTTGCTTATCACTTTAAGACGATTAATACCAGGTATAGCGGGCATCGATCTGGCTTCATTGGTGCTAGC
>NZ_LWFE01001145.1:0-21223 GCF_001635675.1 Oleiphilus sp. HI0061
TACCGGACGTTAAAGGCTTCAACATAAGGTGCCAATAGGTCCTGCCCCTTAAACTGACCATTAAGTACCGAAATAAAGGTATAGACGCCTACCAGCTTTCGATTCAGGAACACAAATTCTTTTGGCGGAATTTTAAAGTAACGACTAATTGCCGAAACAGCAGCTCGCTTGGCAATACGTGAAGGCAAATCACTATCGCGCCAACGATACTCTCCCTGCTCATTAAAAGATTCAGAACCCGCAGCAGACTGGTCTTTCGCTAAAGGCTCCAGCACTGCAATACAAACCCCGGCAAACTCTTCCAGGATTTTTCGCGGCCAGTCTGCTTGCATAAACTTTAACGCAATCCCACCACGAATAACACCTTCCAGGTCAGCTTCATAAGCAGCTGAAATCATTTGACATACAGGGTTAATAAATTGCTGTGGATACTTTTGCACAGCGCCAAAATCCAGTAACACTATTCTATCTTTGCCACTCTCTTCACCAATTCGTATTCGATAATTACCGAAATTTGGATCAGTTTGAATCTCGTGCCAGACGAACAACTCTTGCAGAAACAGCGCCAAAGATGATTTAGCCAGATTATTACGACGCGCCTGAGACAACTCAGCAACACGCTCGCTAGAAACATTTTCACCCTCTTCGTAGCTTGTAGCCATAACATTTTCGCAGGAGAACTGAAAATACACTTTTGGAACAATGAATCGAGGATCATCTTGAAGCATTTGAGAGAAGCGGGCTGTCGTTTCAGCTTCTAGGTGGTAATCTACCTCCCGATGCATCATCACTCTAACCTCTTCCAACCAATCGTTAAACGCTGGTCCTGCAGTAACCACCCTCGCCAAGCGAAGTATTTGTGCGACAGCATCCAGATCGGCATCAATTGCCTGAGCAACTCCCGGGTACTGAACCTTCAAGCAAATGACTTCACCTGTTTCGATTATTTTTGCACGATGAACCTGTCCTAGCGAAGCTGTGCCTATTGGCTCTTCTTCAACTTCAAGCTTATCCATATTCGCTGCGCCAAGGTGCTCGAACAAAACACCTCGAATGACCGGCCATTCCAGCGCAGTAGTATTTTCTTCAAGAGTATGGAGAGCTTCGGTAACTTCAGGTGGCAGAAAGTGTTCGCCATAAAGCGCCATGACCTGCCCGATTTTAACCACACTCCCCTTCAGCATTCCTAACTCACGAACAAGAAAGTGAGCTTGATCCGAAAGTGCCTTTTTGCGCTTTTCAGCTCTAGCCTCTTTGCCGGAAAATAAAGAGGTAGTCATATGACCAGCCATCCGCGTACCGGCCAGTAAGCCTGCTTTAGTCAGACTCAAACGACGCTCAAAGCTACCCGTTTTGATAGCTGAAACTGTTTTATTACTTTGAGTATTAGAGTCTTTCTTGGACTTTGACATAAGCTACACTTTTGGCAGAGATTCGCCCTTCGCTTGTTTATCTGCATGATAAGAAGAGCGGACCATTGGGCCACTAGCAACATGTTTGAATCCAAGCTCTTTGGCAAGCACCGCTAAATCATCAAACTCTTGTGGCGTGACAAAACGCTCTAAAGCCAGGTGATCTTTACTCGGCTGCAAATACTGCCCCAGGGTTAACATATCAACATCATGCGCACGAAGGTCACGCATCACTTGCTCGACCTCCTCAATCGTTTCACCAATTCCTAACATCAAACCCGACTTGGTTAGTACATTGGGAGCCAAAGCCTTATAAGACTTGAGCAAATCCAAAGACCATTGATAATCAGAACCAGGACGAACCTTTTTATAAAGAGAAGGAACTGTTTCAAGGTTATGGTTGAACACATCTGGCGGTGTTTGCTTTAGGATATCGAGCGCAACTTCCATACGGCCACGAAAGTCTGGCACTAATATCTCAATTTCAATATCGCTGCTACGTTCTCTGATTTCGTTTACACAATCAGCAAAGTGCTGAGCACCACCATCACGCAAATCGTCACGATCTACGGAGGTAATCACAACATAACGCAAAGCCATATCTGCAATTGCAATCGCTAACTCACGAGGTTCGTTTTCAGCAAGTGGCTTGGGACGACCGTGAGCAACATCGCAAAACGGACATCGTCGAGTACATATATCCCCCATTATCATGAAGGTAGCGGTGCCGCCGCCGAAGCACTCTCCCAAATTCGGGCAAGAAGCCTCTTCACAAACACTATGTAGTTTATGCTTACGTAGCTTACCCTTTATCTCATCAATCTTTGGGGTTGCCGGAACCCGAACGCGAATCCAGTCTGGCTTTCGTGGCATTTTTTCAGTAGGAATGACTTTAACGGGTATTCTGGCGACCTTCTCGGCGCCACGAAGCTTTTCACCCTGCACAGCTCGCTTAATCGTCTTAGCACTACTGCCTGTCTTCGCGTCGGCACTACCCTTGGGAGAATCTGTCATAACTACCTTCTACTAAATTTAATTTTGAGCAATTAACTGTCTTTATATTCCATAACAATATCGTCATAGGAAAAAGACTTTCGCAGCTCATTAACCAAGCAACCTGCCGCTCTCTCAACAGCAACATCTTCTTGGAAATCACACAGCTGAACCATTTTGAGATCTTGATAGCCACAAGGGTTAATACGCCCAAAAGGCTCAAGGTTCATATCGATATTGAGACTCAAACCATGAAACGAACGCCCATGCCTGATACGCAAGCCCAGTGAAGCAATTTTATCTTCTCCCACATAAACACCGGGAGCATCTTTTTTAGGTGCAGCCTGAATACCGTATAAGGCCAACATATTGACCAAAGCCTGCTCTATTCTAGAAACAAGGTCTCGAGCACCAATTCCCATACGGTTTATATCGAGCATAAGATAAATTACAAGTTGTCCCGGGCCATGATAGGTAACCTGACCACCCCGGTCGACAGGTACAACAGGAATATCTCCTGGCGCTAGAATATGCTCTTCTTTTCCGGCCTGCCCTTGCGTGAAAACAGGCTCATGCTGCAGCACCCATATTTCATCTTCGGTCTGCTCGTCGCGCTGGTCGGTAAATTCCTGCATTGCTCGCCAGACTTTTTCATAAGGCTGGAGACCGTGTAACATTTTTACTTGTAAATGCTGGCCAAACGCTGGGCCATTTGAGTTTTGAGCTTTCTCTGTCATCGCTATCGCCCTCAGATCAACATGCCAGACTAGATAACCATTTTTATATGGCCAGTCGCCATCAAGGCTTCATGTATCGCTTTTAACTGAGCTTCGCCAGTCGCGTATATATGAAAACGCACCGAGACGAAGGTTCCCTTGCTGCTTTCATTCAAGGTAACCCGATTCTCATCCAGGTCTGGAGCATGAACCTTAACGGTTTCAATCACCAAAGCTTTCAAATCAATATTATTAGAACCAATTGCTTTAATCGGATAATCACAAGGAAACTCTATTTTAACTTCATCTTCAGATGAAGAAGCTGATAGACCTTTAGCTGAAGAGTTACTCAGTATCACAGGTTTCTTTATCATCACACTACCTCCAACCAAGAACTAATTTTCATTAAGAAAACAAACCAATGAAAAACAACTTAATCATATCCAACAGGCGTTTAAAGAAGCCACCCTCGGGCACGGGCTCCAAAGCTACTAAAGCTTCATCAACAATTACTTTACCGTCAAGAGACACAAGTAAGCGGCCGTATTCTTGTCCCACGGCAACAGGCGCTTCAATTACATTATCTACTTTAAGCTCTGCTTTAAGGTCATCTTTTTGACCCCGAGGAATCGTTACTATTACGTCTTCGGCTAAGCCCAACTGGAAAGAATCCAAAGCACCCTTCCAAACCTGGCTATCTGTCAGTACTTCACCAGCCTTGTACAGTTCGTGCGTCTGATAATATCTAAAGCCATAGTTTAACAACTTCTGTGTCTCTTTAGCTCTGGCATTTTCACTATTCGTACCCATGACAACACTAATCAAGCGCATACCATTGCGCTTAGCTGACGCGACAAGGCAATAACCTGCTTCTTCAGTATGTCCGGTCTTTAAGCCATCGACTGACTTATCACGCCACAACAAGCGATTGCGGTTTGGCTGCCTTATATTGTTATAGGTGAAGTATTTTTCAGAATACAAAGGGTACTGATCAGGAAAGTCATTAATGATCGCAAGAGCCAGCTTTGCCAAATCAGAGGCTGATGAATAATGCCCTTCAGCAGGCAAGCCTGTAGCGTTCATAAAGTTGGAGTTTGTCATGCCCAGTAGTTGAGCTTGCTGATTCATGATATCGGCAAATGCATCTTCGCTACCAGCAACATACTCAGATAGCGCAATACTTGCGTCATTGCCTGACTGAATAATTACGCCTTTGAGCAGCTCTTCAAGCAAAACTTTTGAGCCTTCCTTGATGAACATTTTTGACCCGCCAGTGCGCCAAGCCTTAACGCTCACTGGAACCTCGTCATATAAATTGATATTACCTTGAGCTACTTCGCTTTCGACGATGTATGCGGTCATCATCTTAGTCAAGCTGGCGGGTGGCAACTGAACGTAGCTTTCATGCTCTACGATTACTTCGCCACTCGTGGCATCCATTAAAATATAAGAGCTAGCTGAAACCTGTGGCGGAGAAGGAATAAGAGCTGGCTTAGCAAATGCGTCGGCAACATGGAATCCGAGAAGTAACAACAAAGAATAAAGTGGTAACACCTTACCTAGTGATCTGAACATCATTAAAAACCCGATTTTGATTTATATGAACGAAGTGACATATATTGAAGAAAGCAAGTCTAACCGAATTCAGCAATCGATTCATCCATAAGCGAAGACCAATAAGCCAATCTGTATTAAAATTAACGCTTCAGCTAATACAGACTTCTAACGAACAAGAAGAGGTATAAACGAAATGAAGGAACTCAAAAACGGCTCTGTTGACAGCGCACAAACAGTTAAAGCAGGCTGTGGAATTCGCTACGACCCTGAACAGCTAGACGGAGATTGCGGCTTCGATTTTTCACAAGCTGAAAACATGAAGCCTGAGAAAGAAGCCCATATACCTAAGAGCCCGGAGCCAACACAGGACGACTAATCACAACAGGTGCACCAACCTCACTGTCGGATAAATGAGCCTTTAACTTTTCTGCAGCGCTCATGTCATCAACTGGTCCAACTCTGACACGATAGATATTAGCCCCTTCAGCCTTCCCTACAAACGCAGAGTGAGCCAAGCCCATTCTCTGTAGACGCTGGAGAAGGTTATTAGCCGAAGCCTGATTAGATAGCGCCGCCACTTGAACAAAATAGGCTAAGCGGTCTTTGCTTTCTTTTACCCCCGAAGCCTCCTCACCACTCACTGTTGGTTTTGGTACAACGATTGATTCTAGTAAAAGCCTGGCAGTTCCTTTGTTGTGGTAATCCAGCTTCTTGGCTGCGGCATAAGATAGATCTAATATTCTACCTTCATGAAATGGCCCACGGTCATTAACTCTAACCACAACCGACCTTTGATTTTCGAGATTTGTCACCTTCAAATAGGCAGGAAGAGGCAAGGTCTTATGCGCTGCCGACATGGCATACATATTATAAATCTCACCATTTGAAGTCAGCTCACCATGAAACTTCAAGCCGTACCAAGAGCCAATCCCCTCCTCGCGATACTCCTTAATCGAATCGAGCAGGTGATACTCCTTTCCTCGCACAGTATAAGGAGAGTAATTGCCTTTTGGGCTGATTGGCTCCCATTTAGGGATTGCATCTGGCACCTTGGATACATCGAACTCTCCAGTAGGCCCGACATCATGCTTCATGCTGTAGCGAGAACTACTACAAGCCAGCAAAAGCAGGGCCAGGCAACACAAGAGAATGCAACGCAAACTACTCAACACCTTAGTTCATTCCTAGCTTTAGAGCCTCGGAAAGCTGGTAAACTGCCATCGCATATAAATGACTATGGTTATAGCGAGTAATCACGTAAAAATTCCTCAAGGTTAACCAATACTCTTCACCGGTAGCCCCTTGAAGTATCTGAAGTTTCGCAGGCATATTCTTATCCAAACCAGCAGGAAGACGCAAACCGTGTGCCTCAAAATCAGCTACCATATGCGACGGCTTGAGCTTCTTATGAACAAGCTCTTGATAACCCTCTCCTAAGTCTGACTTTTCTAGCTGAAAAGCGACTGGCTGCCCCTCGGACCATTTATGCATCTTAAAATAGTTAGCAACACTTCCCACCGCATCGGTAGCGTTATTAAGAATGTCCGCAACCTTATCGCCATCGAAATCAACTGCGTAGTGACGATAGCTACTTGGGATAAACTGGCCGTAACCCATCGCACCCGCATATGAGCCTTTCAAGTCTAAGGCTGCAAAGCCCTGCTCTTTAGACAGAAGAAATACTTGCTCTAACTCTTTTGTGAAAAACTTTGAACGAGGCGGATAGTCAAAAGCTAAAGTTGAAAGTGCATCCACCACACGATAACTCCCCTTGTTACGGCCGTAGCGAGTTTCAACACCTATTATGGCAGCAATAACATGAACCGGAACACCGTACTTTTCCTGAGCCCGGTTTAGGCTCTCTCGGTTTTCTTCAATGAAGGCTAAACCTTTCTTAATTCGATCATCGGTAAGAAATATCTTTCGATAACCCTTCCATTCGAGGCGCTTCTCTGCAGGTCGAGCAATTGCTTTCAGAATACTATCTTTCTTTTCTGCCTGAGAAAATATTTCAGCTAACTTTGCACTTTCAAAGCCGTGCTTACTAACCATCATATCAATAAAGCTTTTAGCTTTTTCGTGCTCAATATAGTTCGCATTTGCCGAAGAAACCGACAACAGCATCAGGCAAGCTGAGATTACAAAAAACAATTTATTTCCTGAACGCATACATAATCCTTTTATTGTTCGCAATTCGCTTAGCGCGACAGCATCTTTCTATGAGTATGAATTGACATCAGTACACCAAATGCCGCCATTAGAGTTACCGCAGAGGTGCCGCCATAACTTACCAACGGAAGTGGCACACCCACAACAGGTAAGATACCACTTACCATACCGATATTTACAAAAACATATACAAAAAATGTCATGACCAGACTGCCCGCCAATAGACGACCATATGAATCCTGAGCCTTAAGCGCTATGAACAGCCCCCTGAATATAATCAGTAAATATAGAAGCAACAACCCCAAGACGCCAACAAAACCAAACTCTTCTGCACAGACTGCAATAATAAAATCGGTATGACTTTCAGGTAAAAAATTCAGTTGAGACTGAGTACCTTCAAGCCACCCCTTCCCCCAGGTGCCGCCAGAGCCAATCGCCGTTTTCGATTGAATAATATTCCAACCTGAGCCTAGCGGATCACTTTCTGGGTCGAGAAAAGTTAGGACACGTTGTTTTTGGTAATCTCGCATCACAAACATCCACATAAGCGGCGCAAAAGATGCGAGTAAAACAGCAAAGCCCCCGACTAGCCTCCAGCTCAAACCCGCAAACATTAATACAAAAACACCCGAGGCGGCAATTAAGATTGAAGTCCCCAAATCCGGCTGCTTAACAATGAGCAATACCGGAATAAAAACGAGCACCAATGATCCCATGACAGCCTTAAAGCTTGGAGGTAAATAACGCGCAGCCAAAAACCATGCAACCATCATCGGCACCACCAACTTCATAAACTCAGAGGGCTGAAAACGCGGTAAACCTGGTAGCTGTAACCATCGCTGTGCACCTTTAGCACCCGTTCCAAAGAAAATAACCCCTATCAACGCTGCGACACCAATAACATATAGCCATGGAGACCAACGCCGGTAGACATTGGGATCTAGCTGAGCAAAAACAAACATCACAACAAATGCAATACCGAAGCGTGTCGCCTGTTTTTCGACATACACCATATCTTGACCACCTGCGCTATATAAAATAGCCAGACCAACGGCACACAACAATAGAAGCAAGCCCAACATGATCGGGTCTAGGTGCAAGCGAAACAGAAGACCACCACTATTGCGCAAGTGACTTTCTGCCCCGGGCATCTGCCTTAGAAACTCTCTACTCATTTGATTCGCGACTCAAATATCAAAACGACTATTCCTTTGGAGTATCTGGATTAGAGGAAGCTATATGCCCGAGAGAAATCAACCACTCATCAAACATGGCCCTAGCAACTGGCGCAGCAGCACTACTTCCTCCTCCCCCATTTTCAACAATCACCGCCACGGCAATTTGGGGCTCATCCAACGGCGCAAAACCAACAAATAAAGCGTGATCTCGATGTCTCTCGATCAAGGCTTCAGCATCATATTTTTCGCCCTGAGCAATACCTACTACCTGAGCTGTTCCGGTTTTTCCCGCCATTTTATAACTAGCATTGCGACCACTACCGCGAGCCGTCCCATGACGGCCATGCATCACATCAGCCATCGACTCAATAATATAATCAAGGTCTTCCGGCCTGCTAAGATCAAGGTCAGGCATTTCAACCTCACGACGGCGAGCAGAATATTCGCTTTCTCCCTTTCTTAGGGAAATCGACCTCAATAGAGTTGGTGCAACCCAGCGTCCCCGGTTTGCCAAAAATGCTGTAGCCGTTGCCAACTGCAATGGCGTTGCAAGCATAAAACCTTGACCAATCCCTAGGTTCAGTGAGTCACCTGGATACCAAGAGCGACCTTTTAGGGCCTTCTTCCACTCACGAGTTGGTAAAATCCCGGATCTTGCTTCAGAAATATCCAAAGCAGTATTACTCCCAAAACCGAAATAGCCTAAATACTTAGACATCTGATCAACACCCATTTTAAACGCGAGATCGTAAAAATAGGTATCGCATGACTGAGCAATAGCAGATCTTAAATTTATACGCCCATGCCCTTCCCGCTTCCAGTCGCGATATATCCGCTCATCATTTTGTAATTGATAACGTCCCTCATCCCAAATGCTAAACTCTCGCGTGGTCGTATTGGTATCAAGACCGCCTAAACCGACCATAGGCTTAATCGTAGAGCCAGGTGGATACTGCCCTTTTAATGCCCTGTTAAATAAAGGAAGATCCAAAGAATCTCTTAGCTCGCCATAAGACTTGTAATCAATCCCCGTAACAAAAGCATTTGGATCAAAGCTCGGCGTACTAACCATTGCCAGTATGCCGCCGGTTTCAGGCTCTATTGCGACCACGGCTCCCCTATTTGAGCCAAGTAGCTCCACTGCCCGGTTTTGCAGCTGTGCATCCATATGTAGAGTAAGATTTCTACCTGGCACCGGATCACTTCTATCCAACACCCGCAAAACCCTGTTACTGGCGTTTGTTTCTACGGTTTGAAAGCCAACCTGACCATGCAATTCTGACTCATAAAATTTTTCAACTCCAAGCTTGCCGATATAGTTAGTCGCCGAGTAGTTTTGCTCATCGACCTTTTTTAGCTCTTTTTCATTTATTCTTCCGACATAACCGATCGAATGCGCAGTATCTTTCGCCATCGGGTAGTGTCTAGCGAGCTCGGCAAGTACCTTCACTCCCTTCAGTTCATGCCTGCGCACCTCGAGCATCGCAATTTCTTTCTCGGTCAACTTACTTTTTAGAATAACAGGGTGAAATGGTCTTCTGGCCCGTTTTAAACGTTTTTTAAAGCGCCTCACATGATCATCAGAAATTGATATGACTTGGGCAATCGAAGCAATACTTTCATCAATGGAGGCGCTGTCTTCTGGTGTAATCGCGACACTGAAAATTGGCCGATTGTCAGCTAGCAAAATACCGTTTCGGTCATAAATCAAACCACGGTTTGGTGCAATCGATTGCAACTGCATGCGATTCTTATCGGATAAAGTTTGAAAATGCGTATGATTAGTAATCTGCAGGTAGTACATGCGGAAGATCAATCCGCCCGTCAAACTCAAGACAAAGATTGACGCCACAATCGTGCGAAAAGCATAAATTCGCTTCTCTCGATTCGAGTCCTTAAGGCGACGATCAGACTTCAAACCCAACTCCCCTGAAATAGATCGAATACACTGCAAACACTCTTTTTAATCATGAACGGTGATAAGGGTGATTCTGCGTAACCGTCCAAGCCCTATATAGCTGCTCAGCAAGCACAACACGAACAATGGGATGAGGTAATGTTAATGCAGAGAGAGACCACTGCTGATCAGCACGAGCTCGACATTCATTGCTTAAGCCGTCCGGCCCACCAATAAGAATAACTAGATTTTTGCCACTCATTTGCCAGTTTTCAAGGTTAGAGGCTAACTTCTCCGTACTCCAGTTAACACCTTTAACCTCAAGCGCAACAACATGATCCTGACTATTAATTTGAGCGAGTATAGCCGCACTCTCTTTTTGAATAGCGCGCTTGATATCGGCATTCTTACTACGATTCCCCAAGGGAATCTCGATAAACTCTAAAGGAAGGTCTTTAGGAAGGCGCTTAACATATTCGTTTGCGCCTTCCGTCACCCACTTCGGCATTTTAGTACCAACAGCAAGTATTTTTATTTTCATCGCTATCGCAATTCACAAACAGTGCAGAGATTGAATTATGCTTATTACATAAGCCAAAGGAAAAACTAAAGAAAAGGCTATAGTTAATGCTCAGTCATTGAGGCACTGGCATCCGGGCCATCACGCCAAAAGCCTTCCAGGTCATAAAATGTGCGTGAAGCGGGAAGCATCACATGAACGACAACCTCGCCCAGATCAACCAAAACCCAGTCACTGCCATCAGCACCTTCAATACCTAAAGGCCGTCCGCCTTTATCTTTTACTTCGGAAACCAAATTTTCTGCAAGAGACTTAACGTGTCTGCTCGAAGTCCCTGAAGCGATCACCATATAGTCTGTGACGCTAGTTTTATCTTTAACATCCAGCACACAGATATTATCAGCTTTAAGATCCTCTAAAGCCTCGACCACTACAGTTTTCAATTCTTCAGTTTGCATACGTTCTTTGTGTTCCCCATTTGGTTAATTTTGCCTGCTCTGAAACAGCGTTTCAAAACAGCAACTCACTCTCGATAAAGCGCATTATCACAGATATAGTCTTCAACCGCACCTATCACAAGGTAACGAATGCTTTTATTTTTCCTGACCGCTTCACGAATGGCAGTGCTAGAGATATCTAACTGCGTCAAATCAAGCATCAAAGCTAAGCCGCCCGGCTGCTCATGCAAGTAATTGGCAGACATAACCCATTCAAAGCCAAGTTGCTCCAGACATTGCTTTATATCGCCTTCAAGTTCACCCGGGCGCTTTACAACAACAATATGCGTCTGCTTTGATAGCTGCTCTGCCTGACGCCAGGTTCTTAAACCTCGCGCAGCATCAGTCCCCATGACGATACTCAAGGCCTGATCACCAAGCTCTTGACGCATCTCGCGAACTGATTCAATGGTATAACTTGGACAACCCCGCCGAATCTCTCGCTCATCAACATTCAAACACGAGTCATGAGCTGTCGCCAGCTTCAACATTTCAAGGCGAGAGTCAGCACTTGCCGACACACTATCCTTATGCACAGCCTGGTAACAAGGCATCAAGTCGACACTGTTGACACCCAGTTCCGAGACAAGCTCGGTGGCCATGCGCAAATGACCAACATGAACCGGGTCGAAAGTACCACCGAAAACAACTTTCACGAAGTTAGACTTCTCATAAGGAATCTAATTAATGCAGGCCTCACTGACGGATATGCCCATCGCCCAGCACCACAAATTTTTCCGAAGTTAAGCCATGCAGACCAACCGGCCCACGCGCGTGAATCTTATCGGTTGAAATGCCGATTTCTGCACCCAAACCATATTCAAAGCCATCAGCAAATCGCGTTGAGGCATTGATCATTACCGAGCTGGAATCGACACTCGCTAGGAATTGACGACCTTTTGTATAGTTCTCGGTAACAATTGAGTCAGTATGGTGCGAACCGAACTCATTGATGTGCGCAATGGCTTCCTGCATACCCTCTACCACCTTAATAGATAATACCGGCGCAAGATATTCTGTCTGCCAATCTTCCAGCGTCGCATCCTTCGCAGCAAAACCCGCATTATTCAAGATTGTGCAAGTTTGCTCACAGCCACGTAGCTCAACCTCTTTTTCTGCATATAAAACTGCTAACTGGGGCAGAACCTCTTCAGCGACAGGCGCATCAACCAAAAGCGTTTCCATCGTATTGCAAGTGCCATAACGATGCGTTTTTGCATTCAATGAAATTGCCTTCGCCTTTTCAATATCCGCATCACGGTCGATAAACACGTGACATATACCGTCCAAGTGCTTAATTACTGTCACCTTAGCGTCTCGACTGATTCTCTCGATCAGACCTTTTCCGCCACGAGGCACGATCACATCGACATATTCTGGCATGGTGATCATTTCACCCACTGCCGCGCGATCTGTCGTTTCAATCACCTGAACAGCCGTTTCAGGCAAGCCAGCTTCAGACAAACCTATTGCGATACAGCTCGCGATGGCCTTGTTTGAATGAATAGCTTCTGAACCGCCACGAAGAATCGTTGCATTACCCGATTTAATACACAGGCTCGCCGCTTCAACCGTTACATTTGGTCTAGACTCATAGATAATCCCAATCACACCAAGCGGCACACGCATCTTGCCAACCTGAATACCGGAAGGCATATACTTGAGATCGTTAATAATTCCAACAGGATCATCAAGCCCTGCTACTTGCTGCAAGCCTTCAATCATGCCATCTATACGCGCTGGCGTAAGCTCCAAACGATCAAGCATCGCATCATCCAAACCATTTTCACGCCCAGCCTCAAGATCCTTTTTATTCTCTTGAATCAACATATCACGCTTGGCATTCAAAGCATCAGCGGTTGCTAATAGAGCTTTGTTTTTTAATCCGGTACTGACTGAAGTCATCTGGCTAGCAGCTTGACGAGCTGCCTCACCCACTTTGACCATATAGGCTTTAACGTCCATCTTCTTCTCTTGGCTTAATTATCAAAAACGCGATTATAGCGTGTTCCTACTGCCGCTCCTAGTACTAGCAATGTAGCACCCCAAAAAGAGCCGCCAAACAGCGATAAACTAAACACAAGACATCCGTATTTCTTACTGATATCGAGACATCTTAAATAGAACATTATATTCTAAACATCTGATCTTTTAGCATAAGTGAGAATATAAGCGCACTCCACCACCACTCACTAAAGCACCACATCCCTTATTATTTAGCGACAAGCCTGTTATAATTCCGCACCCTTTTGTTAGGTAGCAGCCTATAGAAATAGCAGCTATCCACTTAAACACGATTTTTTCGTTTATTGACCTCTGGTAAGAGTTACATATATGTCGCAATACAATTTGACTCATTTAAAGCAATTGGAAGCTGAAAGCATCCACATCATTCGAGAAGTAGCCGCTGAATTTGATAATCCGGTAATGCTCTATTCTGTCGGTAAAGATTCCGCTGTTATGCTGCACTTGGCTCGCAAAGCTTTTGCACCAGGTAAGCCACCTTTCCCTCTAATGCATGTTGACACTACCTGGAAATTCCAGGAAATGATCAAGTTTCGTGACGAGACCGTTAAAAAGTATGGCTTCGATCTGATCGTGCATATCAACCAGGAAGGCGTTGATCAAGGCATCGGACCTTTTACTCACGGTAGTGCCAAGCACACCGACGTAATGAAAACCCAAGGTCTTAAACAAGCACTGGACAAATATCAGTTTGACGCAGCCTTCGGTGGCGCACGACGTGACGAAGAAAAGTCTCGCGCTAAAGAACGTGTTTACTCTTTCCGTGATGAAAACCACCGCTGGGACCCAAAGAATCAGCGCCCTGAATTATGGAATACTTATAACGGTAAGATTAATAAAGGTGAAAGCATTCGTGTATTCCCTTTATCTAACTGGACAGAACTTGATATCTGGCAGTACATCCACCTGGAAAACATCGATATCGTTCCACTTTATTTCTCAGCGAAGCGACCTGTTGTTGAACGTGACGGCGTCATGATCATGGTTGATGATGAACGTATGCCGATTGAAGAAGGTGAAAAGGTAGAGATGAAGTCGGTACGCTTCCGTACGCTTGGTTGCTACCCGCTAACGGGTGCAGTTGAGTCTGAAGCGACAACCTTGCCCGAAATAATTCAGGAAATGCTACTAACCACCTCCTCTGAAAGACAAGGCCGCGTCATTGATCACGACCAGGCAGGCTCAATGGAGCAGAAGAAGCGCGAAGGTTATTTCTAGGCCAGCATATACGTACAAAGCTGATACATAGCAACCAAGATTATTGCCTCACGCTAAGACCCAGCGCGAGGCAGCAAATAAAGAGATAGTTTACATGTCACACCAGTCAGATCTTATCAGTGAAGATATTAACGAATATCTGAAGCAACACGAACAAAAAGAACTACTACGTCTTCTTACTTGTGGTAGCGTTGACGACGGCAAGAGCACACTTATTGGCCGACTACTTCATGACTCTCAAATGATTTATGAAGATCAACTTGAAGCAATTAAGAAAGACAGCGTTAAGTCCGGCACCAACGAAGGTGAAATCGACCTTGCACTATTAGTTGACGGCCTACAGGCTGAGCGCGAGCAAGGCATCACCATTGATGTTGCTTATCGTTATTTCTCAACTGCTAAACGCAAGTTCATCATCGCCGACACTCCCGGACACGAGCAATATACTCGTAACATGGCAACTGGTGCGTCAACTGCTGACCTGGCAATCATCCTGATCGATGCACGTCACGGTGTATTAACGCAAACCAAACGTCACTCATTTATTGCTTCTTTACTGGGTATTAAGCACGTCATCGTTGCCATCAATAAGATGGATCTGGTTGACTACAGCGAAGAGCGCTTTAATGAAATCAAGAGCGATTACCTTTCATTCTCTGACCAGTTAGATTTGGGCGATATCCAGTTTGCACCACTTTCTGCACTGAAAGGTGTTAACACAATCAGCAATAGCGACAAGACACCTTGGTACAAAGGCAAGCCTCTAATGGAGATGCTTGAGTCAGTCGAAATAGCTAAAGACAAGAATCTGGAAGACTTCCGCCTACCAGTACAATACGTTAACCGCCCTAACCTTAACTTCCGTGGTTTCTGTGGAACGATTGCTTCGGGTATCGTTAAGCCTGGCGATAAAATTACTGCACTTCCTTCGGGTAAAAGCAGTACCGTAAAAGAAGTCGTGACCTTTGAAGGTTCACTGGATGAAGGTTTCGCAGGTCAAGCGGTTACGCTTACCTTGAATGATGAAATCGATATCAGTCGTGGCGATATGATTGTTCAGTCTGACAATCACCCAACGGTAAGTTCTGCGGTAAAAGCACATATCGTTTGGATGTCTGAAGACAAAATTCAGCCAGGCAAGCTTATTGATATTAAACTTGGTTCCAAGCAGGCTTCAGCGTCAATTCAGTCAATTGAGCATTTAATTGACGTTAATACGCTTGAGAAAAAGGATGCCAGCGAACTAGAGCTTAACAGTATTGCATTGTGTACGATCCATGCAAACCAGACACTTGCGTTTGACCCATATGGTGAAAACAAAGCAACGGGCGCCTTCATTATTATCGACCGTCTAACCAACGTAACGGTTGGCGCAGGCATGATCGTTGAAGCCGCTGAAGATACTAGCGCACAGTGGGAACCTGTTAGCGAAGCAGAGCGTGCAGCGCGTTTAGATCACCAGGTAGCCTCGATTATTGCTTGCTCAGGTGAAGCGGGTGATGTACTCGCTCAAGCCGCTGAGCGTAAGCTGTTCAATCAGGGTCGAACTTGCCTGTTGATCACCTCTCACATGGCCGACAACGATGCAGATAAACTCTTGATTGCTAAGGCAGCTAAAGAAGCAGGCTTAATTGCAATTACCTCATTGGAAGGCAGTTCAGATATTGCAGATACCGTACTATCAGCAACATCTGACGTAGATATTCCTGAACAGGTAAAAGGGCTTAGCTAAATTTGATTCACTGAGATACTCATCTCAGTAAGCCTAACCCAAAGACAGGGGCTACGATTTACTTCGTAGCCCCTTATTTCATTGGACACAGAGAGAACTCAATCCATGGCTATTACTTCGCTAGTTTTTCATAAGATTACTCGCTGGCAAGAAGATCAACCTTCAGAAATTCAACTCTGTGAGCAGGCACCTGACGTCACTGCAGATCATGAAGGACTCTTCAGTCAACTTAAAAAAGTCTTTCAATTCAAAGCAGGTAAATTCCACGGTCAATTTGATGAAGACTATAGTAGTGCCCCCTATCAAAACTGGTTGAAAGAGCAACTGGATGGAAAAATCAGCTTCGAGAAGCTAAGCCTTCTCTACATGAATCAACTCAAAGACCTAGTGGATAAAACCAGCGAGAGCTTTGAAGCCACTATCCTTACGGTTCATGAGGAACGTGCAGATGGCCCTCGAGTCTATATCTTTGCGCTGGAAACAAATTCCGGCCTACTCCTAGACTCTGGGCTTAATCTCGATACCGTGGACTACCTCAACACAAATAAAATGGATCTTGCCCTGCGCATCGACCTTGATGACTGGCTTTCAGAAAGCGAAAGTACTGACCCATACCTTTGCTTGGTCCGCGCACGCTCAAAAGCCAAAATAGGTGAAGCATTCACTCAGTCAATCGGTTTCAAGAGCTCTATCGACAGCGCAAAAGAAACTGAAACGCTAATGGAAGTATTAGCAGGCTACACCAAAGAAACCGAACCCAAGCAAGCTGCTCAGCTTCATCAAAAAGCCTATGACTTTTGCGTTGAACAGCAGCAGCTAGGTGAAGCAGTGCCGATTAATGAGCTATCGGGCTTCCTTGATGAAAATGAACCCACCCGCTTTGCTCAATTCGCAGAACAAGAAGCGCAACTAGACACCAGCCAAACCCTGCGCCCAGACACTCGTAAGCTAAAGCATTTGGTCAGAATCTCTGGCAAGGGCAATGGTTTAAGCCTGTCCTTTTCATCAGACCTTATGCAGCAAACAATCTTGTTTGATGAGCAGTCAAATACGCTCACTATTACAGAAATCCCCAAGAGCCTGAAAAAACAGATTCTTGAACACATTAAGGACAAGCAAGAAAACTAGTTCTTAACACTAAACCAAGGCGCCGGATTTACGTTCCGGTCATGCTGATAGGAAATAACATGTCTACCACACCAAACGAGCAAACTTACGTTGTTTGCGCATTATATAAATTTGTCACACTCGAAAATTACAAAGAGATTCAAACCCCTCTTCTTGAATTGATGAAGAGCATCGACGTACGAGGCACCCTACTACTTGCAGAAGAAGGCATCAACGGCACCGTTGCTGGCTCTAGAGCGGGCATAGACAAACTTCTTGAGTGGTTAAAGTCAGACCCACGTTTGAGCGATCTTAGCTATAAGGAGTCTTTCACCCAAGAAGCTCCGTTTGCCCGAACCAAGGTAAAACTGAAAAAAGAAATCGTCACCATGGGCGTTGAAGGCATAAACCCTAAGGAAGTAGTTGGCACCTATGTAAAGCCAAAGGACTGGAACGCACTCATCTCTGACCCTGAAGTTCTACTAGTCGATACGCGAAATGATTATGAGGTCGAAATTGGCACCTTCCAACATGCCTTGAACCCTCGAACCGAAAGCTTTAGAGAGTTCCCTCAGTACGTTGCAGAAAACCTGGATAAGGCAAAGCACAAAAAAGTCGCGATGTTTTGTACGGGCGGTATTCGTTGTGAAAAATCGACAGCTTACCTGAAAGAACAAGGTTTTGAAGACGTTTATCACCTTGAAGGCGGCATCCTTAAATACTTAGAAGAAGTTCCAGCTGAAGAGACCATGTGGGAAGGCGAATGCTTTGTCTTTGATGAACGCGTAGCAGTCAATCACCAACTGGAGAAAGGTCGTTACGATCAATGTAATGCATGTCGTCTTCCAATTACAGAAGAAGATAAATCTAGCGAGCTTTATGTTGAGGGCGTTAGCTGCCCAAGGTGTCACGACATGCACACCGAAGCACAAAAAGCCCGCTTCGCTGAACGACAGAAGCAAATAGAACTCGCTAAGCTGCGCCATGAGAAACACATTGGTGGCGATGTCAGCGAGACGATTGCTCGACGTAAACTTGAAAAGCAAGCAGCAATCAAAGCGCAGCAAGAGAAGTTAAGCAAGTAATACAGTTGGCCTCATTAGCTTATACGGGCGCCTCTTAGCAGGCCTCGTATAACTTTTATCGCAGGTACTTCATTTTTTTGCATACTGGTTCGCCTGAAGTCTCGCAAAACTCGCTATAATTCCCCAGAATAATAGACTGTTTGATACATGGATGCGCAATGAGCAAAATTTCTACCCTCTTTGTCTTATTTCTTGCAATTAGCTTGGGAGGCTGCGCTGCGGTCACCATTACCGAAAGCGGCCCCTCTGACTTCAGATACCGCCCTCATTATGAAGAATCCAAACATTTCTTTTTATGGGGCTTTATCGGCGAGCATCACATTGACGTCACCAAAATTTGTCGCCAACAACCCGTAAAACAAATGCAAAGCAAATACTCGGCAACAGATGTGCTATTTGCCACCTTATCTCTAGGCTTATACCTCCCCAGAACTGCGAAAGTCTGGTGTGAACTGGAGAATGACGATTCATGAAACAGCTAAATAAATTACTAAGTGCCACCCTGCTAGCGACGACAATAGCGATGAGCCAAGGCTGCGCAGTGATCCATTTTGAAAATGGCGAAGTCGTGCCTGACCCCGTACCGTCTCTATTTGACTTCTCATCAGATGTATCCGAAGACGATTTGGATGCCAGCTCAGGCAAGCGCTACCGCAGGTGGTATCACCACAGCATTTATCAGTTCGCTGAATTAAGCAATGCCCTTGAAACAAGTCAGGTTTGTGTCGGCCTTGACTGGAACCAGGTTACTACTGAGGTTACACCAGTAGATGTGGTGGTCGGCTTGCTGGATAACGCATTATTCTACAACGCCTCGGCTATGGGAATTGACCTCTGGTCTCATTGGAGCATTGAATACTCCTGCCGAACGCCTCAATAGTCAGCGAAACAGAAACTAGTGCGACTGCATAGACTTATGTCGTCGCACCTCGCGAAACAGCAAAGCTGAAAGCACGAGCGCACTGACTGCCAGCCCTACTCCCATACCTCCCCACACGCCTACCGCACCATAGGGCTCCAGCAAGAAGTAAGAAATAGGCATACCGACACACCAATAGCTAATAATCGCTGCCAATGTCGGCGAAGCTCCAAGCTTAAAGCCCCTAAGGGCGCCCATACTAATCACCTGCCAAGCGTCAACCACCTGAAAGATTGCAGCAACTAGAAGAATTGAAGCCACTAACTGAACAAATTCCTGGTAATTCTCCGCTAGAAGCTGTTCCTTTTGTACAAACAGCTGCACCAAAGTTTCAGGTGCAAAGATAAATATTATTGCAGCAAAACAAGCGCTTACAAGTGCCAGTACAAAACCTGAACCCACAGCTTGTGGAACCTGCCCAACAGCATTCTGCCCGTATAACTCCCCCACCTTAACTGAAACCGCTTGGGAGATCCCCAGTGGCACCATAAAACTTAAGGTAGCTGCCTGAAGCGCAACATGATGAGCAGCCAGAGCTGTCGCCCCCAACCACCCAATCATGATTGCTGCAGCCGAAAACATTCCCACCTCCATTGCATGGGCCAAAGCGATAGGTAATCCAAGCCTTAGCGTTTCAAGAAATTGCGAAAGAGAAAAGTTTTGCCAGCCCTTCCAAAAAGGAAATCCCTTAAATTCATCGCGTCGATAACTCAAAAACACCAATCCCAGAAACATCGCCCAGGAAATAATACAGGTTCCTAAGGCTATGCCTTCCAGGCCCATTTTTGGAAAACCCAAATAGCCTTCCATCAACACCAGACTAACCGGGTAATTTGAAACGGCTGCTATTAGGCTAATAGGAAGAATAAGCCTTGAATTACCTAAGCCAACAACCAAACTGCGCATCAAGATAAAACCAAATGCTGGCAACAATGCCCATAAAACAAGATCTAAATATGATTGAGCAAAAAAAACCAGCTCAGACAGCTGGCCAAAGAAAAGTAAGACAGGCGAGATATTAACCAAGCCAAAAGCAAAGACGACAAAAAGAATCACCACCAATAAGCTACCAGACAAGACTGCACGGTGGATTTCACTTTGATTACCACTGCCCTTAGCAAAAGCAACCATATTAGCCGTAGCGACTAAAGCACCAATACCAACGATGTAAAAGAATTGATATACAACTGCGCCCAAACCACCACCAGCAAGCACATCAACCCCTAAACGCCCCATCAATAGCGTATCGATCAAACCCATTAAAGCAAATGAGATTTGCCCTATTACCAATGGGCCAGCAAGGCTAAAGATAGCTTTCAACATAGGAGAGAGTCTTGTTCTAGTGAGCTTTTATCGCTCAAAGTTTATTCTGAAGCAGAATCACGCTTAGCTCTGATACTCGCATACCATTGTGAGGGGTTTATTATCTCACCGTCCTCTTCACTAACTTCGGGATATGGAAGTTTGTTCTGGTGGCAATAGCTAGCGACTTTAGGGTGCGCCCAGCGAAAGAAAGTTTCCTGATAGGTTTTACCATCTAAACGAACCTGATCATAAGACCCAGCCAAGGACCGCTGCCTTTGCGCTTCAGCGAGAATAATGGCTGCGGCAACCGATACGTTAAATGACTCCACCATACCAAGCATCGGAATCACAATATGCTGATCCACCTTGGCCGCTGCGATATCACTGACGCCCTTCTTTTCATTACCTAATAGAATCGCGCAAGGCTTAGTATAGTCAACATCCCTATAATCAATTGCGCTATCAGACAGATGCGCAGCATAAACCTTATAGTCCTTTTCATGCAGGGTATCAATCGCCTCTGGCATTGACTCATGTCGAACAATATCCACCCAACGATCACTGCCCATTGCCGTACCACTATAAGGGCGATGCTTATCCCAGGGCCATACCATATTTAGTTCTTGGATACCGACCGCATCGCTGGTTCGAACCAGTGCAGCAATGTTTCTCGGCTTATGAATCTGTTCTGTCAGTAGCGTTAAATCTGGCTGTCTGAGGTCTAACGTGCGCTTTAGTTTTTGGTAACGTTCTGGTGTCATGTCTTATCGAGTGACTAAAATTAGAATATTAACAACGGCCATTGCCAGCAAGCACAACCATGTAAACAAAGTACCGTAAAAACGACCTTTAGTCGGACCATTCTTCTTCGATAAGCCATAAGCATGTGCAAT
>NZ_LWFE01001146.1:0-2567 GCF_001635675.1 Oleiphilus sp. HI0061
CCATAGTAGCTTGTCGATACTGTCATTGGGTTCGAAGTAGGTATCGCCAATTTGATCATTGTTCATATCCCAGCCTAAATAGTCGCTCCAGTAATTACCTTGGGCGTCGAGGCTCCATTCTTGTTTGCGGGTCGCGACGTATTTCACTTGAGTCTGGTTTTTGATAAAGGTGTTTTTAGCAATAATATTGTTCTCGGAACCTGCTGTCAGGTGAATACCGATTTCTGCATTACTCACGTCATTGTCTAGAATTTTGTTGTGCAGCGAGTTATAAATAAAGAAGCCCTTACCATCGGCACCCTCAACGTGACGTGCCTCACTTTGACGCACGCCATCAATCGTGTTGTTAGTTAAGGTGGAATAGGTAATAAAGTTTAATAAGATGCCGTAGTCTTCACTATCGAGTGACTGGTTATGATTGACAGTGAGACTTCTGGATTGCATGAGCGCATAGCCTGCACGGGTTCGTACCGCTTTGTTTTTGGTGACGGTATTGCTGTGGGAGTACATGTAATGAACCCCGTAGCGAAGGTCGTGCATATGGTTTTCAGTGAGCAGGTTGTTCTGGCTAGAAATAATGTAAATTCCGTCACGGGTATGCCAGATTTCGTTGCCACGAACCTCGGTATTGGTCGCAACGGATAGATGAATACCATTGCCTCGGTCGGTTGAGCGCATCTGCTCGTTACCGCTTATTTTATTGTTGATAATTTTTGCACCATCGCATTTATCTAACCAAATACCGCTAGTATCACCATGAAGCAGGTTATTCTTGATGGTTGTATTTTGTGCCGATTTTTCAATAAAGATGCCGGCATTCATTGCCGTTAAATCATCGCCCCAGTTTTCTATTGTCAGATTTTCAATGGTGACATGTGGAGCTTTTATTCGAATCCCGTCATGCATGCCTTGGGCGTTGATGATAGCGCCCTTTTCACCTTGAATAGTGAGACTCTGTCGAATAACAAAGTTACCGGCGTAAACACCGGGAGAGAGGACTATCGTATCGCCTCGAGAGGCATTATCGAGAACAGCTTGTAGGTCTAGCTGAGAATTAATCCTTATCTCTTGAGCATAGGCTGAAGAGGATAAAAGAGATGCCACCACTATCAGACAGGTACAGAGGCACAGCATAAGGATATACGCACTGTGCTTCTGTTTGTTCTGCTGTGTTTCCAGCAGTATTCGAGATGGTTGTGACATCTTGTACTTCTTTTTCGCCTTTAGCAGTTAGCTAAAGCTTAAAGGGTTTAAGCTTCGACTAACATTCGGCCACGCATTTCCATATGCAGTGCATGGCAGAACCAGTGACAGTAGAACCATTGTACGCCAACCTTGTCGGCGGTAAAGGTCACTGACTGGGTTTGCTGAGGGCCAATTTCCATACTGACGCCATGGTTGACCATACAGAAACCATGAGTTACGTCTTCTACCATATCAAGGTTAGTGATCACCATGGTGACTTCATCGCCTTGCTTAACGGTAAATTTGTTCAGGCCAAAGTTTGGTGCAACCGAGGTCATATAAACCGTCACTTTGTTACCCTTGCGAATAATCTTGTTGTCCATTTCAAGATTTACACCATCTTTCTTTGCTTGAGCAACGGTTTCAGCGAAGAAGGGGTCATCACGCTTCCAGATTTTGCTTGGCTTCACTTTGCTTCGATGAACGATCATACAATCGTGAGGCTCAGCAAAGGTCGGGCCGTCGTGAATCAGCTTCATTTCATCGCCGGAGATATCGATTAACTGATCATTTTCGGCACGAAGTGGGCCCGTCGGTAAGAATCGGTCTTTAGAGAACTTACAGAGACAGACTAGGTATTTGCCATCAGCATCACGGGTTTCACCCATGGTGGTGTGAAGGTGACCTGGCTGATAATGAACATCCAGCTTTTGGCGAATGTAATTAACTTTCTTGTCTTGATAAGCTTTGATCGCATCTTCCACGTTCCACTTAACCACCTGACTATCGATAAAGACGGTTGTATAAGCATTACCGCGTCCGTCAAAGGCTGTATGAAGCGGCCCTAAGCCCAGCTCTGGCTCTGCAACGATGGTATCGCGAGGTTTGATCTTATCATCAAATAGTGAAGCCAGCTTCTTGATCGCAATCACTGAAACGGTTGGTGAAAGCTTACCGTTAGCCACAAAGTATTCACCGTTTGGTGAAGTGTTCAAGCCATGAGGACTCTTGGGTACCGGAATATAGCGAGTATATTTGGAACCTTTACGGCCATTGATTACAGGTACTTTGGAATCGCCGATTGTCTTGAAGTCACCGTTCTGAACCGCTTTCTCAAGCGCTGGAATATCAAATACAACAACATGGTCACGCTCAGCTGAAATCATTTCAGGTAGCGTTACGCCGTTTTCAGAGTTATAGCAGGTTGATGCAGCGAAACGACCGTCGTAGTCGGCATCGGTATTATCAAGGTTGCCATCAACAATGACCTGGAAAGCCATTTCCATCTTCTCAGCGTCAATGACGTTGAACATGGAGAAATATTTACTAGGGTCATCCAAATCACGTCCGTCATTCGGTAATGGAATTTCATATTCACCGTT
>NZ_LWFE01001147.1:0-11008 GCF_001635675.1 Oleiphilus sp. HI0061
CACGAGTTCATTCTACGAAACTGGCGCATCGTTAAAATTGCGACGACTAAAGCTCAGCGTAAAATGTTCTTCAATTTGCGCAGCAACAAAAAACGTTTAGCTTGGTTCACTCATAAAGAAGTTCAGGACGTAGCTGAGAACCTCGGTGTAGAACCAAAAGTCGTACGAGAAATGGAAGGTCGCTTAAGTGCTCACGATGCATCTTTCGACATGGGCGCCGATGATGACGAAGATAGCGCATATCAGGCTCCCGCTAATTTCATTGAAGATCATAGCCATAACCCGGCTCGTCGACTGGAAAAGCTGGACAGCACTGAATACGCAAATTCCCGTTTACACGAAGCCTTAAAAACTCTGGATGAACGCAGTTTCGATATTCTATCCAAGCGCTGGTTGACCGAAGATAAAAAGACTTTGCATGAACTCGCTGATGAGTACGGCGTTTCTGCAGAACGTATTCGACAACTAGAAAAAAATGCAATGAAGAAGGTTAAAGCCCTAATCGAAGATTAAGGTTTGGCTCGATATATAAACCGCCTACTTGGGCGGTTTTTTCGTTTTAGGAGAAAAGATGAAGATCGCATTTCTTGGGATCGGCCTGATGGGCTACCCAATGACACAAAAGTTACTGGATGCCGGTTTCGAATTATTGCTATGGAATAGAACTGCCGAGAAGATGGCAGATTTCGCCGATAAAGCCGAACTTTGTGCAAGCGCCGCCGAGGCGATTAGCCAAGCAGAAATTATTATCAGCATGTTGGAAAATGGCGATATTGTCGATCAGGTTATCTATCAGTCACAAGCTTATCAAAGCGCGAAGCCGAATAGCTTATTTATCGACATGAGCTCAATTCCGCCTTCTACCGCTCGCAAGCACGCCCAGTTAGCAAAGCAGCATCAGTGTCACTATCTGGATGCGCCAGTTTCCGGCGGTACAGCAGGTGCTCAGGCGGCCACCTTATCTGTTATGGCGGGTGGTGATAAGCAGCAATTCGAACGAGCACAAGAGCTCTTCCAGGCATTTGGGAAGTCTACTTACATTGGTGATACCGGAAGTGGCCAGCTATGCAAACTGGCCAATCAAGCGATTGTCGGCATCACAATTGGCGCCGTATCAGAAGCACTGTTATTAGCCTCCGAAGGTGGTGCGGACCCTGAAGCCGTACGAGAAGCCCTAAGTGGAGGCTTTGCTGCCAGCCGTATTCTCGAATTACATGGACAAAGAATGCTAGAGCGAAACTTTGAGCCAGGCGCGACCTCTCGTGTCCAGCTTAAAGACCTGAAAACTATACTTGATGAAGCGCGAAACGAAGGTCTGACACTGCCCCTATCTCAGCGTACTTATGAGTCTTATCTATCTCTGGTTGCTAATGGCAATGAAAATGTCGACCATAGCGGCCTACTGCTTGAGCTAGAACATATGAACCAGACTCAACTGAAATCTACTAGTTAAGTGTTTTAGCAAACTCATCGCAAGGATATAAGCATGCCCAAGTTCGCCGCCAATCTCACTATGCTATTTACCGAACTTCCTTTTATGAGTCGCTTTGAGGCTGCCTCAAAAGCCGGTTTTAAGTACGTTGAGTACTTATTTCCCTATCAATGGCCCGCTAAAGAACTTGCCGAGGCACTCGATGCTAACGGGCTAGAACAAGTGCTATTCAATCTCCCGCCTGGTAATTGGGATGCAGGAGAGAGAGGTATCGCCGGCTTACCCGGACGTGAGGATGAATTCAAACAAGGGCTCGAAACAGCGCTGGAATATGCGCAAACACTTGGGGTTAAGCAGATTAATTGCTTATCAGGTTTAAAACAGCCTGACTGTAGTGACGAGCAACACTGGCAAAAACTTGTTGCTAACGTCAAATATGCTGCCCAAGCGCTTGCCAGAAAAAATATAACACTGATGGTTGAAGCAATTAACAGTAAAGTTGATATGCCTGGGTTCATAATTGATACATTAGACAAAGCTCTGCAGCTACTCGAGGACGTCAATGAAGAAAATGTAAAGATCCAGTTTGATATCTATCATATGCAAATCATGCATGGCGATATTATCCGTAAGATAGGATCTGCCCAAGCCCAGATCGGCCATATCCAGTTTGCCGATAACCCCGGCCGACACGAGCCAGGTACCGGCGAGCTTAACTTCTCGCAGATCTTCAAAGCACTTGATAGGCTTAATTACTCAGGCTATATCAGCGCCGAATATATACCATCATCTACCACTGACGCCTCACTCTCATGGCTTTCCCAAAGCAATAAGTAAGCGGGTTACGAACATTTAACTGGTTATATAAATCCACTAAGTTTATATATTTATATTCACTGCAAAAGGCAGATAGCGCTTTAACGCAAGGTATAGATTTAGACAATGAACTGGTGGGGAAAATTAATCGGTGGAGCCTTGGGCTTCGCATTTGGCGGTGGCCCCTTAGGCGCTTTGTTAGGCGCGGCTATTGGTCATAGCTTCGATAAAGGTATGGCCAATATCGAAAACTTTTCTGGTGGCAATCAGGAAGAAATACAAGCGGCTTTTTTTGCTGCCACATTTTCGATAATGGGGCGTTTGGCAAAATCAGACGGCCATGTATCTCAAGTCGAAATTCAAGTTGCTCAAGACACCATGAGCAAGATGCAGTTGACGGACGAGCAACGTAAAGCAGCAATCAATTTATTCAATCAAGGCAAGCAAGAAGATTTTGATTATATCGCTGCCATGGATGACTTAAAGCGAGTCTGCGGCCGTCGTACCAATCTCCTTAGAATGTTTATGGAGATACAGCTAACCACCGCGCTTGCCGACGGAGAATTACACCCAAATGAACACCAGCTGCTTCTTGAAGTAGCCGAAC
The DNA here is from genome assembly GCF_001635675.1 of Oleiphilus sp. HI0061. NCBI lineage: Bacteria > Pseudomonadati > Pseudomonadota > Gammaproteobacteria > Oceanospirillales > Oleiphilaceae > Oleiphilus > Oleiphilus sp. HI0061. The sequence goes on from NZ_LWFE01001147.1 coordinate 2,856, forward strand.
ACCTTGGTTTCCAGAAACGAAATTTTGAACAACTACTGGCAATGATGACAGCTCAGCACCGGTTTACCGGCTTTGAGCACGATACGTCAGGCCATGTTAGCGAAGAACAAATGATCAGTGCTGCCTATGAAACTCTAGGCGTACAGAGCAATTGCAGTGATGCTGAACTAAAGAAAGCCTATCGTAGACTGATTAGTCAACATCACCCGGATAAACTTGTTTCGAAAGGCTTGCCAGAAGAAATGATGAAAATAGCCACCGAAAAAACTCGGGAAATAAAAGACGCTTATGAGCGAATTAAGAAATTCAGAGCCCAAGCAAGCAGAGGTTAAGATGCGCGTACTCGTAATTGAAGATGATAAAGATGTAGCGGCTTATTTAGTCAATGGCCTCAAGGAAAACGATAACGTTGTAGATCATTCTGCCGACGGTAAAGAAGGTTTATTAATGGCAGCCAGTGAAAGCTATGATGTTATGATTATCGACCGCATGTTGCCTGGAATGGATGGTCTATCCATTATTAAAACGATCCGCGCAACCGGTAACCAAACACCTGTACTGATCCTTAGTGCACTAGGCGACGTAGATGATCGTGTTGAAGGTTTACGCGGTGGTGGTGACGATTATCTGACCAAGCCTTTCTCCTACACTGAGTTACTTGCTCGCCTGGAAGTATTAGTCAGACGCGGGGCAACCAGTGGCTCCGAGAAAGTGACTCACCTGCAAGTTGCCGACCTTGAAATGGATTTGCTAGCCCGCTCTGTCAAACGCGGTAGCGAAAAGATCGACCTACAACCTCGCGAATTTCGCTTGCTAGAGTACCTGATGAAACATGCAGGCCAAGTGGTGACTCGTACTATGCTATTGGAGCAGGTTTGGGATTATCATTTTGATCCACAAACCAATGTGATCGACGTCCATATCAGCCGCTTACGATCAAAGATCGATAAGGACTTCCCGAAACAACTACTACAAACAGTTCGAGGCGCGGGATACATTCTTAGTGAAGATTCTTAGTCTTCTTCGGACCTCTACCTTTCAATTGGCGATCATGTACATGGTACTGTTCGCCACATCTGTCTTTATCCTGATGGGTTTTATCTATTGGGCTACTGCCGGCTACATGTCGAGCCAAACCGACGAAACTATTGAGGCTGAAATTATAGGCCTTGCTGAGCAATACCAAAGGCAAGGGCTCAACGGTTTAATCAGCGTTATCCGGGAGCGTGTCGCGCGAGACCCAAATGGCAAGGCTATTTACTTATTTACCGCCAGAGACTTTATTAAGCTCGCCGGTAATATAAGTAAGTGGCCTGAAGATGGAGAAGTACAGGAGGGCTGGCTAAACTTCACCCTTGGCGAGAATCTAGGGTGGCCAGGTGAAGAATCCCGGCCTGCTCGTGCCCGTGTATTCATCGTGCCTGGTGGACTAAGGCTGCTTGTTGGCCGCGATGTAAATGAATTTATGGCCGTTAAGCAACTCGTCGAACGTGCGATAAACTTTGGCATGGGAATTACCTTCGCTCTGGCGATGCTTGGCGGCATTATGATGAGCCGTAGTACAGCAAAAAGGGTTGAGCTAATTAACCAAACCAGCCAGCGGATTATGCAAGGGAATCTTTCTATTCGTATCCCGGACCGTGGCACCAATGACGATTTTGACCAACTCGCACGTAATCTAAATGAAATGCTCGACCGAATCGTTCAATTAATGGAAGGCATTCGTCATATTTCAGACAATATTGCTCACGACCTGCGAACCCCTCTGACTCGTCTAAGAAACCAGTTAGAAAATACACTGATCAGTGTAGAGCGCGACCAAGACAGACAACAGGTCGCCAATGCAGTCGCGGAAGCTGACCAACTACTCGCTACCTTCAATGCCCTATTACGTATTGCTCGCCTTGAGGTGGGTAGTAAGTCTTCAAATTTCCAACCTTTCAATCTAAGTGAACTGGTACAAGATGCTGCCGAGCTATATGAAGCACTTGCCGAAGATAAGAACCAGAAACTTGCGATTTCGATAGAAGAAAACGTTAACCTGAACGGTGATCGAGACCTTCTGTTTCAGACCTTGTGTAACCTGATCGATAACGCAATAAAATACACGCCGGAGAGTGGCTGTATAGATGTATCACTCCACAGCACTCAGAAAGATATATATCTATCAGTTGCTGACTCAGGAATTGGAATTCCAGAAGAGGAAAGGGAGAAAGTATTCCAACGCTTTTATCGCGTTGCCAAGAGCAGGTCTTTGCCAGGTAATGGTTTAGGTTTAAGCCTGGTACTCGCTGTGATGGATATCCACCACAGTAAAGTTATCTTAAATGATAATGACCCAGGCCTAAAAGTGGAGCTGGTTTTCCCACGAAGTACTAAGCTTCTATCAGGCAGTAAAGATAAAGAACTTAATTAGAACTGCGCTCTAACACGATCAATCGTATATTTAGCCGGAAATACAGCCAGGTTCTTAGCACTAATAAAAAGCTTCTCAGTGTTATCTACAATGCTTTCAACTTTTGCTTTGCTAACATCTACTTTTGCGTTAAGGCTATCCATTTCACCTTCCAAACGCTTTTGTCCAAACATCAAAAAAGCAATCAAATTATGACGGTTAATCTGGTTTTCAACACCCATAGCATCTAGGTTATAACCTAATGCATCAATTTGTGATAAAGCACTTTCAGCAAGTTCATTCAATTTTTTCTGTGCTTTCATTGTCTTCTCCAATATGCTTTTATTAAATATACCTTCTGAAAAGCAGGACCTTACTACACCTACTCTTCTAGTTCTTGGCGCTAAGGGTACTTAGATAGTTTAGGTACTTCAACCTAGTTTTATACGACAAAAGATGTGAATACTAAATGGGACGTTACAGACCACCGCAAAAGCCTGGATCAAAATACATTACACCTGAAGGCGAAAAGAAGCTAAAGGATGAGCTAAATTATTTATGGAAAACAAAGCGTCCTCAAGTCACCCAAGCAGTTTCTGAAGCTGCTGCACAAGGTGACCGTTCTGAAAATGCCGAGTATATTTATGGAAAAAAGCAGCTTAGGGAAATAGATAGTCGTGTTCGCTTCCTTAGAAAGCGCCTTGATGACATGGTAGTGGTTGACCGTAAGCCTGACGATTTAACAAGGGTATTTTTCGGTGCCTGGGTCACCCTCGAAAATGACGAAGGAGAAGAGTCTCGTTTTCGCTTAGTCGGCCCAGATGAATTTGACCTTTCAATTGGTTATTTGAGCATCGACTCACCACTGGGGCGCTTGTTACTTAAAAAGCAAATAGATGACGAAGTTGAACTCAATACACCTGATGGCGTGGTCAGCTATGTAGTCGTCAATATCGATTACCTTGATAATGATCACTAGTACCTAGACAGCTTTTGTAAAAACGATAATATATCTGCTTAGATCAAGGAGAGAGCCATGCCTAAAAAATATTTTCATTTTATGCTTTTATGTTTCCTTATACCTTCAATCAGCCTCTCTGAATCACCAGATGAGGATTGGGATGAAGACGAGGATCTTGAATACTTTTTCTCAACCAGGCAAAAATCAACGCTTGAGGATTTTCCACTTCAAGAAATTGGTGGTGAAGAGCTCTCTAATGCTGCGATTGCCGGCGCACTAAAAGCCGATACCTCAAGCGGTCAAAATGCTAAACCTATTTACCTTCAAGAAAAAGAAGACAGTGATAAACAGAAGGCTGGTGATGCACTTAAGGAAGATGAATTGCTTAAAGCAGGTGAAGACTTGCAACTAAATCAGTTTCAAATACCCACAGCTGAATTTCAGCAGCCTATTTATTCCCAGCCTACTGGGCGTACCTATTCCGCGCATAGTACAAACACGATTTCCCGTCCTTAGGCTAATCGAAGATTAAATTTCTAATGAGAATTAGAAATATGGAAAGATCGCGCGTTTATTTCATTCAAAAGGAAAGTTGTTAACAACTTTATTCCATCGTTAACTACTTTTCCCTATGAATAGCGGCTGTAAATACGGCTAGCTCATCACTCAACTGTTACTGATTTTGCTAAATTACGTGGCTGATCCACATCGGTACCTTTAATCAACGCAACATGATAACTAAGCAACTGCAAAGGCACAGTATATAAAATCGGCGCGACGATCTTTTCACAATGTGGTACGTCTAGTACTTTCATGGTGTCATCACTTTTGAAGTGTGCGTTTCGATCAGCAAAAACATACATCAAACCACCTCTTGCACGTACTTCTTCAACGTTAGAATGCAGTTTTTCTAGAAGCTCATTGTTCGGTGCAACAACAATGACTGGCATGTCTGCATCGATAAGAGCCAATGGGCCATGCTTTAATTCGCCTGCGGCATAAGCTTCAGCGTGAATATACGAAATCTCTTTAAGCTTCAGTGCACCTTCCATCGCAACCGGGTATTGATCACCACGACCCAGGAATAAACTGTGGTGCTTGTCAGCAAAGTCTTCCGCCAATTCGGCTATTTGCTTATCCATATCCAAGCTTTGTTCGATGATTGAAGGAAGTGCCTGTAAGGCCTCAACGATCGAAGCTTCCGTTTCGGCTGGCATATTTTTGTTCTTTCCAATAGCGACGACAAGCTGCAGTAAGCCAACTAATTGAACGGTAAATGCCTTGGTGGATGCTACGCCGATCTCAGCGCCCGCATTCATCATATAGTTTAAGTCTGACTCACGAACTAGTGAAGAACCAGGCACGTTACAAATGGTCAAACTAGCTTTATATCCGATTTCTTTGGCCAGTCTTAGTGCTGCCAGAGTATCGGCTGTTTCACCTGACTGCGAGATTGTAACCAATAGTGCATTAGCCGGAACAACCGACTTTCTATATCTAAATTCAGATGCAATTTCGATATTACATGACACACCAGCAATTTCTTCAAACCAATAACGTGCGACCATGCCGGCGTGGTAGCTCGTACCACAGGCAATAATTTGAACGTGATCAATGCCTTTTAGAATCTCTGCTGTATTTTCACCAAAGGCCGTGTCAAGAACCTGGCCGTTTGCAATTCTACCCTCTAAGGTGTTCTTAATAGCAATCGGCTGTTCATAGATTTCTTTTAGCATGTAGTGCTTATATGGCCCTTTGTCGCCAGCATCATGCGAGACATCAGACTCATTGATATCTCTTGATACTTCACTACCTACAGCATCATAGATGGTCACGTCTTGGCGTGTCAGTACGGCGATATCGCCTTCTTCTAGGAAGGAGAAACGGTTCGTTACTGGTAATAATGCTAATTGATCTGATGCCAGGAAGTTTTCTCCTATGCCATATCCTATCACTAATGGGCTACCAGAACGCGCTGCAATTAGCTGGTCTGGATCACTGGTATCCATAACAACCGTTCCGTAAGCACCTTCTAATTGCTTCACAGTTGATCTGAATGCTGATAATAGTGAGTCATGTGTTTTTAGTTCATGATGAACTAGATGAGCAATCACCTCGGTATCTGTATCCGAAGCAAATTCATAACCCACGGCACTTAGCTTCTCACGCAGAGTATGATGGTTTTCAATGATCCCGTTGTGAACAACTACAATTTCGGAACCTGATACATGAGGGTGGGCATTACGTTCGCTAGGTTCACCATGAGTTGCCCAACGTGTGTGTGCAATACCGGTTCCACCTTTGCAAGGGTTTGCCTTTAGTGCGTCTGCCAATTCTTGAACTTTGCCTATACGTCTCAAGCGATTAAATTCGCCTGCTTCAGACAATAAAGCCAACCCTGCTGAATCATATCCTCTATATTCTAAACGCTTCAAACCTTCGAGAAGAATTTCAGCTACATCCCTTTGAGCCACAGCTCCAACTATTCCGCACATACCTTTTGTTCCTGTTTTCCAAATCTTATTCGATTACTTTACTAGTCGAAATCTTTAACTTACTTTTTGCTGGGTCTGTCCCAACCATCGATATTTCTTTGCTTTGACCTGGCTACAGCTAGTTGTTCTTCTTCTATATCTTTATTGACAGTAGACCCCGCGCCAATAGTCGCACGCTTACCAACTTTCACCGGCGCAACTAATGATGTATTGGAGCCAACAAACACATCATCTGCAATTTCTGTTTGAAACTTGTTAACGCCATCATAGTTACAGGTAATTGTACCTGCACCCACGTTAACATTTTTGCCTAAGGTTGCGTCACCAACATAGCTAAGATGGTTAATCTTACTACCTTCACCAACGGTCGTCTTCTTGGTCTCAACAAAGTTACCGACTTTCGCTTTAGTTTTTAAACTCGTTCCGGGTCTCAGTCTTGCAAACGGGCCCACATTACAGGCGCTTGCCACAAAGCTATCTTCGATAATTGAATTAGCATGTATCGTGGTACCAGCACCGATTGTTGAATTTTTGATAATGCAGTTTGGTGCAATGCTGACATCCTCACCAAGTACGACATGCCCTTCGAAAATACAATTAAGATCGATAGTGACATCTTGGCCGCATTCTAATTCACCGCGCACGTCTAAACGATTTGGATCATAGATGGTGACACCTTGAAGCATTAGCTGTTCCGATATCATGCTTTGGTGCCAGCACTCTAATTCACATAGTTGCAGGCGATTATTCACGCCTTGAACTTCCTGCTCAAAACTTGGCTGATGGCTTTCAACTCGCAAGCCATTTGCTACGGCGATCTCGATAATATCAGTTAAGTAGTACTCGCCTTGTGCATTGCTGTTACCAAGTGTCGGAATAAACTTATGCAACACTGAAGCCTGTAGAGCAAGTATTCCGGTATTAACTTCCGGAATCATTAATTCTTCTTCTGAAGCATCTTTTTGTTCTACGATGGCTTCAATATCGCCATCTGCGTTCCGAACGATTCGACCATAGCCCGTTGGGTTTTCAAGGTCGACTGTCAATAAGCCAAGCTGCTTCTCATTAACTAAAGCCGTTAATTGAGACAATGTTGCCTGACTGGTTAAGGGCACGTCTCCGTATAGTATTAGTACTTGCGCGTCTTCTGGAATGTGGTCGATTGCTTGTGCTACCGCATGGCCCGTACCTAGCTGCTCAGCTTGTAAGCACCAGTTTACATCTTCTTTAATTGTGTCTTTTACCTGATCAGCACCGTGACCGATAACAATATGTATACCTTCAGCATCTAACTTATTCGCTGTATCCAACACATGCTGTAGCATTGGCTTTCCCGCTACAGGGTGCAAAACTTTTGGTAATTTAGACTTCATTCGAGAACCTTGCCCAGCTGCAAGGATAACCACATGTAAACTCATAATCGTTTTTCCTAAACTTTTTCTACTACAATCGTTTGATTATAGACACTCCATATGACATAAAAGAAAAAAGGCAGCTAAATAGCTGCCTTTTTTCTTTATTTTACGAATTACTGCTCATTAATGCTTATTTCTCATTCGCTGAATCACGCGTAGTCGCGCTGATGCTTCAGCTAGTTGAGATGCTGCTCGAGAGTAATCAAAATCGCCGCTCTGATTCGCCAGCTCTCTTTCTGCTTCTTTCTTAGCTTCCAGAGCTGCTGCTTCATCAACGTCGTGAGCTCGCTCTGCACTATCTGCTAGCACAGTTACTAAGCTTGGTTGAACTTCCATGTATCCGCCGGATACGTAGAAAACTTCCTCTTCGCCGCCTTGTTTGATAACGCGAACAGGACCAGGATTCAACTTCGTCATTAGTGGAGCATGGCCTGGAGCAATACCCAAGTCACCCATTTCGCCAGCTGCAACAACTAGCTCAACAAGACCCGAATAAATTTGCTCTTCAGCACTTACGATATCGCAATGCACGCTAATACCCATAATTTCTACCTTCATCAGGGAAGCACTTTAAATATCTTAAAGTGCTTCTACTAAAGGATGATTACATGTTTTTCGCTTTTTCGACTGCTTCGTCGATAGAGCCAACCATGTAAAACGCCTGCTCAGGAAGATCATCGTACTCACCGCCCAAGATACCTTGGAAGCCACGGATAGTGTCTTTCAAAGATACATACTTACCCGGTGCACCCGTAAATACTTCGGCAACGTGGAAAGGCTGTGACAAGAAACGTTCGATCTTACGAGCACGTGCAACTGTCTGCTTATCTTCTTCAGACAATTCGTCCATACCAAGAATCGCAATGATGTCTTTCAATTCAGCATAA
>NZ_LWFE01001148.1:0-11540 GCF_001635675.1 Oleiphilus sp. HI0061
CCATCAACCATTGCTTTCGCTTCTTTAAGGCCAAGACCTGTAAGAGCACGAACTGCTTTGATTACGTTAACTTTCTTATCGCCAGCGCCAGCAAGAACAACGTCAAACTCAGTCTGTTCAGCGGCAGCAGCACCACCAGCGTCACCGCCAGCAGCAGGAGCAGCAGCTACAGCAGCAGCTGCAGATACGCCGAATTTCTCTTCCATTGCTTCAACTAGTTCAACAACGTCCATTACGCTCATTTCAGCGATTGCATTTAAAATATCGTCTTTAGATAGAGACATGGTCCCATTCTCCTAAATGTAAGTTATATAAAAAATAATTAAGCTGCGTCTTTCTTCTGATCGCGAACTGCTGCCACTGCACGAGTAACCTTCGAAGGAACTTCGTTGAATGTACGTGCAAGCTTGGTAATAGGTGCTTGAATAACGCTGGCCAACATGCCCAACGCCTGATCGCGCGTTGGCAACTTAGCCAAACGATCGATCTGATCTGCACCCAGTAGTTCACCACCAACCGCTAATGCTTTTATCTCGAATGCTTCTTTTTCTTTAGCAAAATCTTTCAACAAGCGCGCTGCCGCACCTGGATCTTCCAAAGAAAATGCAAGAATTGTTGGACCAACCAACGCTTCAGCTGCACATTCAAACTCTGTTCCTTCTACCGCACGCTTTGCTAAGGTGTTTCGAACGACACGAAGATAAACTCCGCCTTCACGAGCTTCTTTACGAAGGCCTGTCATATCATTAGCGTCAACGCCATGATAATCAGCCATCACAAGAGATAAAGCACCGCCAGCAACTTCGTTGACTTCGGCGACAATCGCCTTTTTGTCTTCGATTCCAATTGCCATTGGTTTTCTCCTCAAGAGAGTCAGCCGAAGCTGACCACTTAGTTCCACCCCCTGTTAGCATAAACAGGGAGCGACCTACGGCGGAGATACAACTCATTTAAGAGAGTCCACACACCGTCTGCGCAGGAGATTAAGTTAGCACTCTAAATTAATAAATAGCCAACACCTGCGGTCTTTGACAGCCCGAGCTAGGCTCAGACTCCAAAGTATTCTTTAACATATCTTCTTATGAAGACACTGAGCTCTGATCAATAAGTAGACCAGGACCCATTGTTGAAGAAAGTGTAACTTTCTTCAAATATACACCTTTTGCAGAAGCAGGCTTAGCCTTCTTCAAGTCAGCCAACAATGCTTCGATATTCTGTTTAATCGAATCAGCTGAGAAGTCAACATTACCGACGATAGTATGAACAATACCGTTCTTGTCAGTTCTATAACGAACCTGACCAGCTTTTGCATTTTTAACGGCAGTCGCTACGTCTGGCGTCACTGTACCAACTTTCGGGTTTGGCATTAGACCGCGTGGACCAAGAATTTGACCTAACTGACCAACTACACGCATTGCGTCCGGAGATGCAACAACTACGTCAAAATCCATGTTTCCAGCTTTAACTTCAGCAGCCAACTCGTCCATACCAACGATATCAGCACCAGCTTCTTTAGCTTTCTCTGCATTTTCACCTTGAGTAAACACAGCAACACGAACTGTTTTGCCAGTTCCATTTGGTAGAACTGTAGAACCTCGAACAGCCTGGTCAGATTTACGCGCATCAACACCTAGGTTGATAGCAACATCTACCGACTCAGTAAACTTAACACCGCTTGAAAGCTCAGCAAGCAAAGCTACCGCTTCTTCTACCGTGTACGCTTTTTCTGCTTGAACTTTTTCCTGCACCAACTTTTGGCGCTTTGTTAATTTTGCCATTAGTTAACACCCTCAGTATTAAGTCCCATGCTACGCGCTGTACCAGCAATAATTCTTACTGCAGCATCCATATCACCTGCATTTAAGTCAGGGTCTTTAGTTTTAGCAATTTCTTCTAACTGAGCGCGAGTAACAGTTCCAACCTTCTCAGTATTAGGACGACCGCTACCACTAGTGATACCAGCAGCTTTCTTCAACAGAATAGATGCAGGTGGGGTCTTCATGACAAAAGTAAAACTCTTGTCACTATATACAGAAATTACAACAGGAACTGGCAGACCTGGTTCAACACCTTGAGTCTGAGCGTTAAACGCTTTACAGAATTCCATGATGTTAACACCGTGCTGACCTAGTGCAGGACCAACCGGCGGACTTGGATTCGCTTTACCAGCGGCTACCTGAAGCTTGATATAAGCATCAACTTTCTTTGCCATTTTTTACTCCTTCGGGTTCAAACGCTTCAATAGCTCCCCGTATAGACAGAAAAAGCCCACTTTGCAGTTCGCAAAGTGAGCAGATAAAATCTTACTTGCTTAGTCTTTTTCTACTTGCCCAAACTCTAGTTCGACAGGGGTAGAGCGACCAAAAATCAGAACCGCTACTTTAACGCGGCTCTTCTCGTAATCTACTTCCTCAACAACACCATTAAAGTCTGCAAACGGCCCATCGATAACCCGAACCACTTCACCAGCTTCAAACAAGGTCTTAGGACGAGGTTTCTCTGCACCCGTCTCTATCTTCTGAAGAATCGTATCAGCTTCACGATCAGTAATTGGCACAGGTCTTTCAGCAGTACCACCAATAAAGCCTAACACTCTTGGAGTGGACTTAACCAAATGCCAAGCATCGTCGTCCATTTCCATTTGCACAAGAACGTAGCCTGGATAAAACTTACGCTCACTCTTGCGCTTTTTACCTTCGCGCATTTCTACCACTTCCTCTGTAGGAACCAGTATTTCACCAAATTTTGCTTCCAAGCCTTTCAAAGCAACCTGCTCTTGCAACGAGCGCATTACCTGCTTTTCGTAACCTGAATAGGCATGAACTACATACCAAGCTTTGGACATCGTGATTCTCCTACTACCCTATAATACTGGAAACAATCCAGCCGATCAGGGAGTCGACACCCCATAAAATAAGCGCAACCACTAACACAAAAACAACAACTATCATTGTCGTCTGGGTCAACTCTTGCTTAGTAGGCCATACAACCTTACGAATCTCTAAACGAGCTTCAGAGACCAACTTCGCAAAGGCCTGCCCTTTTGTCGTTTGAACGGCAACCCATCCAGCAACAAATGCCAAAACAAGTAGCGCAAGCACTCTGTACAACAGAGATTCTGCTTCAAAATAGTAGTTACCCACCACGCCCGCTGACACCAAACAAAGCACCAACAACCACTTCAGCGTATCTAGCGCACTACCTTCTTTCTCTACCTTTGCATTCATAATCGACGCACTAATAAGTATTCTGTTCCACTACCATTTATTACTAGAATAAATGGCAGGCCAGGAGGGAATCGAACCCCCAACCTGCGGTTTTGGAGACCGCTGCTCTGCCAATTGAGCTACTGGCCTATACAAAAGAAGGCAGCATCAAGCTGCCTTCCAAACATAGACTAAGATTATTCAACAATCTTAGCTACAACACCCGCACCTACAGTACGACCACCTTCACGAATCGCGAAGCGTAGACCTTCTTCCATCGCGATTGGCGCGATCAAAGTAGCTGTTAACTGTACGTTATCACCAGGCATTACCATTTCAACACCTTCAGGCAACTCACAAGCACCTGTCACATCAGTCGTACGGAAGTAGAACTGTGGACGGTAACCTTGGAAGAATGGCGTATGACGACCACCTTCATCTTTACCCAAGATATATACTTCAGCTTCAAACTTAGTGTGAGGCTTAACAGAACCAGGCACACATAGAACCTGACCACGCTCAACTTCGTCACGCTTAGTACCACGCAGAAGAACACCAACGTTCTCACCCGCACGACCTTCGTCTAGAAGCTTACGGAACATCTCAACACCAGTACAAGTAGTGGTTTGAGTTTCCTTGATACCAACAATCTCGATTTCTTCACCAACTTTGATGATACCACGCTCAACACGACCCGTTACAACCGTACCACGACCTGAGATTGAGAACACGTCCTCAACAGGCATTAGGAATGGCTGATCTACAGCACGCTCTGGCTCTGGAATATAAGAATCTAGCGACTCAACCAACTTCTTAACAGCAGTTGTACCTAGCTCGTTATCATCTTCGCCGTTCAATGCCATCAAAGCAGAACCTGCGATAATTGGCGTATCATCACCTGGGAACTCATAAGTGTCTAGCAATTCACGAATTTCCATTTCAACCAATTCAAGCATCTCGTTGTATTCTTCTGAACCTGCACCACCACAGTCTTCAGCCAACAAGTCAGCCTTGTTCAAGAATACTACAATGTAAGGTACACCTACCTGACGAGACAAAAGGATGTGCTCACGAGTCTGAGGCATAGGACCATCAGTCGCACCACAAACCAAGATAGCACCATCCATCTGAGCAGCACCTGTGATCATGTTTTTAACATAATCGGCGTGCCCTGGGCAGTCAACGTGAGCGTAGTGACGATCAGTTGAATCATACTCAACGTGAGACGTCGCGATAGTGATACCACGCTCTCTTTCCTCTGGTGCATTATCGATGTTTGCGAAATCAACCTTCTCACCACCGAATACTTCTGCACATACACGCGTTAGCGCTGCTGTCAAAGTTGTTTTACCATGGTCAACGTGACCAATAGTACCTACGTTAACGTGCGGTTTATTACGTTCAAATTTTTCTTTAGCCACGGTTACACCCCTTTTTCTATGCTACCGACTTTAGTTTAATTAAGACTACGATTTATTAATAATCACTTCTGCAACCGCTTTTGGCGCTTCTGAATAAGTCAAAAACTCCATCGCGTAGGTTGCGCGACCCTGTGTTGCGGATCGCAAATCTGTTGCGTATCCGAACATTTCAGATAAGGGAACTTCAGCATTAACCACCTTACCAGCGGCGCTCTCTTCCATACCCTGTATGNGACCTCGGCGACGATTTAAGTCACCAACCACATCTCCCATATTCTCTTCTGGCGTTACCACTTCAACCTTCATAACCGGCTCAAGCAATACCGCACCACCTTCTGATGCCAACTTTTTAGTCGCCATACTAGCAGCAATTTTAAATGCCATTTCATTAGAGTCGACATCATGAAAAGAGCCGTCATAGAGCGTCGCCTTCAAACCTAGCAACGGATAACCAGCCAGAATACCGTTTTGCATCTGCTCTGCGATACCCTTTTCAACTGCCGGGATAAACTCACGCGGCACAGCACCACCAACAATCTCATTTACAAACTCTAAACCTTCTTCGCCATCCGCTAAGGGCTCAAACTTAAGCCAAACATGCCCATACTGACCACGCCCACCTGACTGACGAACAAATTTACCTTCAATATCACTAATATTTTTAATCGCTTCACGGTAAGCCACCTGCGGCTTACCAATATTTGCCTCAACACTGAACTCACGCTTCATGCGATCAACGATGATATCCAGGTGCAATTCGCCCATTCCGGAGATAATCGTCTGGCCCGTCTCTTCATCGGTTTTTACTCTAAACGAAGGATCTTCCTGCGCAAGCTTACCTAGGGCAACACCCATCTTTTCCTGGTCTGCCTGCGTACGAGGCTCCACTGCAACCGAAATTACAGGCTCTGGAAACTCCATACGCTCAAGCGTAATCTTGTTCTCAATATTACATAGCGTTTCGCCAGTAGTAACATCCTTAAGGCCGACCGCAGCTGCAATATCTCCAGCCAATACTTCTTTTATTTCTTCTCGGTCATTTGCATGCATCTGCACCATTCGACCAATGCGCTCCTTCCTACCCTTAACTGGGTTATACACGGTATCGCCGGTTTTTAGCGATCCAGAGTAGACCCTAAAGAAAGTCAGAGTACCAACAAAGGGGTCCGTCGCAATCTTAAACGCAAGAGCAGAAAATGGAGCAGAATCATCAGCCTCTCGAGACTCAACAGTCTCGTCATCATCAAGCACACCCTCGATCGCTTTAACCTCTTCAGGAGACGGCAGGTACTCAACAACAGCATCAAGCATCGCCTGAACACCTTTATTCTTAAAGGCAGAACCGCCAATAACCGGCACAATCTCATTCGCCAACGTACGCTTGCGAATCGCCTGCTTTATTTGCTGCTCAGAAAGCTGCTCACCTTCTAAATAAAGCTCCATCAAGTCATCATCCGCCTCTGCAGCGGACTCAACAAGAAACTCTCTCATCTCCTCACACTCATCCAGCAGATCTTCAGGAATCTCTGCGTAATCAAAGGTCATACCCTGATCAGCTTCGTTCCATAAAATAGCTTTCATCTTAATCAGGTCAACCACACCTTTAAACTCGTCCTCTGCACCAATTGTCATTTGCAGAGGCACTGGCGTAGCACCTAGACGATCTTTTAACTGTTCGACTACCATTCGGAAGTCAGCACCTGTTCGGTCCATCTTATTAACAAAGACCATGCGCGGCACTTCATATTTATTAGCCTGCCGCCAGACCGTTTCAGTTTGCGGCTGCACACCTGACGAACCACACAAAACCACAACCGCACCATCAAGCACGCGGAGCGAGCGCTCTACTTCAATTGTAAAGTCAACGTGCCCAGGCGTATCGATAATATTCACGCGATGCTGATCAAACTGTTGCTGCATTCCCGACCAGAAACACGTGGTCGCAGCAGAGGTTATCGTGATACCTCGCTCTTGCTCCTGCTCCATCCAATCCATTGTCGCCGCACCATCGTGCACTTCACCTATTTTATGCGACAAGCCTGTATAGAAAAGAACTCGCTCCGTTGTCGTTGTTTTACCAGCATCAACGTGCGCACAAATACCAATATTTCTATACCTGGAAATTGGAGTCTTACGTGCCAATTTTTTATCCTCTTAAACCCAAAAAGGCCCGCATAAAATGCAGGCCATATAACACTCGTATACCTTAGAAACGGTAGTGAGAGAAAGCCTTGTTTGCTTCGGCCATCTTGTGAACATCTTCACGTTTCTTAACCGCTGCACCCTTACCTTCGGCTGCATCGATAATCTCACCCGCTAGACGCAAAGCCATAGACTTTTCGCCACGCTTACGAGAGTAGTCCACCAACCAACGCATTGCTAGCGCTACCTGACGAGCCGGACGAACTTCAACTGGAACCTGATAAGTAGCACCACCAACACGGCGAGACTTAACCTCTACCATTGGCTGGATAGACTCTAGCGCTTTATCAAACAGCTCTAAAGGATCTTCATGACCCTTTGCTTTAACAGCATCTAATGCACCGTATACAATTTTCTCTGCTACGGATTTTTTACCATGAACCATTACGTGGTTCATAAACTTTGCAAGCGTTTGATTTCCAAATTTAGGATCTGGAAGTATCTCGCGTTTTGCTACGACTCTTCTTCTTGGCATGACAAGCCCTCTTTTAACATCAAAGGTCTTCAGGGTCGCTCAGACATAAAACGAAATATTTCGCCAGTCCGACCTTACTCTTATCCTTCAATCAATTATCTCATTGTTAATTGAAATATTTATGACAATTAACGCTTTCAGACAGACCTAAGACTACCCCTTAGGACGCTTAGCACCGTATTTAGAACGACCCTGACGTCTATCTGCAACACCTGAAGTATCCAAGCTACCACGAACTGTGTGATAACGAACACCAGGCAAATCTTTAACACGACCACCACGAATAAGAACAACGCTGTGCTCTTGTAGGTTATGGCCTTCACCACCGATATACGATGTAACCTCGTAACCGTTCGTTAGACGAACACGACAAACCTTACGCAAAGCCGAGTTTGGCTTCTTAGGTGTCGTAGTGTATACACGAGTACAAACGCCTCGACGTTGAGGACAAGCCTGCAACGCGGGTACGTCACTTTTCGCGACTACACGTTTACGAGGCTTACGTACCAACTGATTAATCGTTGCCATGTAAGCAAACTCCAATATCTATATTTTTAAAAACCGTTTCATTACAAAACGTCAAACTACTATGCCGAAATTGCTGGCACAATAAAGTTGAGGGGCGCAAGTCTAATGACGCCCCCCTCAACTGTCAAGCAATGCGGTGATTTTTTGTTCACCGCACCTGCATCCACTTACTTAACAAGCAATTACTGCTTATTAAGCTCGGCACTCAATGCTGCAACAACATCCTGTGCACTTACACCCAAGCCCTCTTCAGCGATAGGTGCCAACTTCTGATCTTTCTTACGCTTACGCTCTGAGTGGTAAGCCAAGCCTGTACCCGCTGGGATCAAACGGCCCACTACCACGTTCTCTTTCAAGCCACGTAAGTAGTCACGCTTACCTGTTACCGCACCTTCAGTCAGTACGCGCGTTGTTTCCTGGAACGATGCAGCAGAGATAAACGACTCAGTTGCAAGCGAAGCTTTGGTAATACCCAACAACTGACGCTCACACTGCGCAGGCATCTTGTCGTTCGAATCAGCCTCTTCATTAGCTTCCAAGAACTTCACATACTCAACCTGGTCACCCTTGATCAAGTCAGTATCACCAGACTGCGTAATCTCAACTTTACGCAACATCTGGCGCACGATAACTTCGATATGCTTATCGTTAATTACAACACCCTGCAAACGGTAAACGTCCTGCACTTCGTTAGTGATGTATTTAGATAGCTCCACAACACCCAGTAGGCGCAAAATATCGTGCGGGTTAGAAGGTCCATCCGAGATAACCTCACCCTTTTCTACTGTTTCGCCTTCGAATACGTTCAACTGGCGATACTTGTGAATCAATGCTTCATACGGCTCAGCACCATCTTTAGGCGTAATCACTAATCGCTTCTTGCCCTTAGTCTCTTTACCGAAACTAACAACACCAGAAATTTCAGCCAAGATAGAAGGCTCTTTAGGCTTACGCGCCTCGAACAAGTCAGCTACTCGCGGTAGACCACCTGTGATATCACGAGTCTTAGATGACTCTTGAGGAATACGAGCCAAGACGTCGCCTACTTCAACCATGTCGCCATCACGCATATTTAACAAAGCGTTAGCTGGCAAGAATACCTGAATCGGATTATCCGTACCTGGTAATAAGACAGGGTTACCATCTTCATCCACAAGCTGAACCATTGGACGAATATCTTTACCTGAAGATGGACGATCTTTCGGATCGATAATCTGGATATTGGATAGACCTGTTAACTCATCAGTTTGAGTCGTTACGGTAATACCCTCTTCCATTCCAACGAACTGAGCCTTACCACCATTTTCGGTAATGATTGGGTGCGTATGTGGATCCCACTTAGCAACCACACCACCCGCTTCGATCTTGTCACCGTCTTTAGCCGAGATCACAGCACCGTAAGGAAGCTTATACCACTCACGCTCGCGACCATGCTCATCAGCTACTGCTAGCGCAGAAGAACGAGAGGTTACAACTAGGCAGCCGTCTTTACGTTCAATCGACTTCATATTATGCAGGCGGATCTTACCACCATGCTTAACCTGAATATTATCTACTGCAGATGATCTAGACGCCGCACCACCGATGTGGAAAGTACGCATCGTTAACTGTGTACCCGGCTCACCGATTGACTGCGCAGCGATAACACCAACAGCCTCACCCTTGTTAACAACATGGCCACGAGCCAAGTCACGACCATAGCACTGGGCACAAACACCGTGTCGAGTATCACAGGTTATCGCTGAGCGAACCCATACTTCATCAACACCTGCCTTTTCTAGTTCGGATACCTTCTTTTCATCCAAGAAGGTGCCAACAGGCAGAACAACATTTTCTAAATCACCCGGTGCAAAGATATCTTTCGCTGCAACACGACCCAATACACGATCACCTAGTGGTACAACAACATCACCACCTTCAATCATTGGCGTCATTAACAGACCTTCTTTGGTGCCACAATCATCATTGGTCACAACAAGATCCTGGGCAACGTCAACCAAACGACGAGTTAGGTAACCGGAGTTTGCAGTCTTCAATGCCGTATCCGCCAAACCTTTACGAGCACCGTGAGTAGAGATGAAGTACTGAAGTACGTTCAAACCTTCACGGAAGTTTGCTGTGATTGGCGTTTCGATGATCGAACCATCCGGCTTAGCCATCAAACCACGCATACCAGCTAGCTGACGAATCTGTGCAGCCGAGCCCCTTGCGCCTGAGTCAGCCATCATAAAGACTGAGTTAAATGAGTCTTGCTCAACCGTCTTACCTTCACGATCAACGACGGTATCTTTACCGAGATTATCCATCATCGCTTTAGCGACTTTATCGTTAGCTCTCGCCCAGATATCGATAACCTTGTTGTATTTCTCACCGTGCGTCAGAAGACCTGAGGCAAACTGAGTCTCGATCTCTTTTACTTCAGCAGAAGACGCATCGATAATCGTATATTTCTCATCAGGTATAACGAAGTCGTTAACACCGATAGATGAGCCAGAAAACGTCGCTTGAGAAAAGCCTAAATACATAAGCTGGTCTGCGAAGATTACCGTATCTTTCAAACCACATACGCGATATGCAGTATTGATCAACTTAGAGATCGCCTTTTTAACCATCGGGCGGTTAACTAAATCAAATGGTAAGCCATCAGGAAGAATATCGAACAACATTGCTCGACCAACTGTCGTATCTGCAATCAACGACTTGCTTACATTGTTACCGTCTTCATCTTTGGTAACCTCTGTAAGACGAACTTTTACTTTCGCCTGCAAGTGAACTTTTTTCGCACCGTATGCTCTCTGAACCTCTTTAATATCAGAGAAAACCATACCTTCACCTTGAGCGTTTATACGCTCACGGGTCATATAGTACAAACCTAGTACAACATCCTGGGAAGGAACGATAATTGGCTCACCATTCGCAGGCGCAAGAATATTGTTAGTAGACATCATTAAGGCACGCGCTTCCAACTGAGCTTCTAGCGTCAGAGGAACGTGCACCGCCATTTGGTCACCATCAAAGTCAGCGTTATATGCCGCACAAACTAGTGGGTGTAACTGGATCGCTTTACCTTCGATCAATACCGGCTCAAATGCCTGAATACCCAAACGGTGAAGTGTCGGTGCACGGTTCAACATTACCGGGTGCTCACGAATTACTTCAGCAAGAATGTCCCATACTTCAGGTGTTTCACGCTCAACCATCTTCTTCGCCGCTTTGATGGTCGTAGCTAAACCACGATGCTCAAGCTTAGAGAAGATAAATGGTTTAAATAGCTCAAGTGCCATTTTCTTAGGCAAACCACACTGATGCAAACGAAGGCTAGGACCAACAACGATCACCGAACGACCAGAGTAATCAACACGCTTACCAAGAAGGTTCTGGCGGAAACGACCCTGCTTACCTTTGATCATGTCAGCCAAAGACTTAAGAGGACGCTTGTTTGAACCAGTGATAGCACGACCACGACGGCCGTTATCTAGCAATGCGTCCACAGATTCTTGCAACATACGTTTTTCGTTACGAACAATGATATCTGGTGCGCTCAGCTCTAGTAGTCGCTTCAAACGATTGTTACGATTGATCACTCGACGATAAAGGTCGTTCAGATCAGACGTCGCAAAACGACCGCCATCCAGGGGAACCAAAGGACGAAGATCTGGTGGAAGTACAGGCAACACCTTCAAGACCATCCACTCAGGGTTATTGCCT
>NZ_LWFE01001149.1:0-3787 GCF_001635675.1 Oleiphilus sp. HI0061
CGGTTTCGGGTTGAAAGTCTCATAACGCATGAGATAAAAATTTGATATGGGTACAAGCACCGTGATAGATACTTTTAGTCCTCATTTGGTTGCAGCCATAATTGGTTTGGTTGTCGAGATAATTGGTTGGTGTAAAGACATGATCCAATAAGGTTTAATCCAATCTAATAGTAAAGTGTAACTTATGGTGTAGCTTTTCTCTTCGGGGCTAAAAAAATCGTTATAAATCAAAGCTCAAGTACTGCTGCATCATGAGTCATGGATTGATGTTGGTTGTGATCCATTTCCAAAACGTCATGACTAATAGAAGACTCACCATCGGCCATCGGCATGTCATCCGTAACGGTGTCGGGTCGATGGATCTGGCTGATCACATAGTTGTTGTCGCCCTCTCTTGTAATTTCTACGTGAAGAGTCATATCAGACTGTAAACCTTGAAGGTCTACATTTTTTGCGGCGGTAAAATTCATGGTCATGGCCGGCCATTGCCAGTCATCAATGGCATCATGCGCCAGCGTCAACATCCGGTGTTCGGGCATCAGGCTTTTAAGACGTGCGCCGACCCAGACCGATGTGGGAGCCATAGTCTCAGCCTTATCATCCGAACCATGATTCATGCGCCGAAAGTCCGAGGTTTTGCTGGACTCGGAATCAATCAGGAATTGTGCTGACGTCACAATGCGGTCGCCCTCATCAAGTCCCAATATGATTTCCGCCTGCTCATCGTTGATATTCCCAACCTGTACAGCAACGGATTTAAAACGGCCTTCGCCCTTGGCCAGCACAACACGGGATTGACTGCCGGTACGGATCAGCGCCTGACGGGGAATCAACAGAGTATCGTCCATCGGTGCCGTCTCAATGCGCATCTGCGCAAACATGCCCGGCTTCAGATAACCATCGGGATTGTGAAAATGTACTCGTATCTGTGCGGTGCGAGTCTTGGTGTTAAGGCTCGGGTAGACATAATCAACCTGGCCCTGCCACTCTCGCCCTGGCGAATAACCCAACTGCATCTGGACCTGATCGCCGACCTGCACCAGGGAAGCCTGTCGCTCAAAGACTTCACCAATCACCCAAATATGTTCCAGCTGACCGATGGCCATGATTTCCATGCCGGGTTTTACAAACATGCCTTCGCGCGCCATGAGGTTATCCAGCACACCCGATTGCGGCGCTGTAACGGTGATGGTCTGGCTCACCTTGCCGGATTTCCTCAGGCGGTTGATTTCTGATTTTGGCACCTGCAGGGATGCCAGGCGCTCCTTGGCGGCTTCAATCAGCGTGGCGTTATTGCGTTTTAGTGCCAAGAGTAATTCCTCCTGTGCATTAACCAGGGTCGGTGAGTAAAGCGCATAGAGAGATGCACCCTTCTGCACCGGATCGCCAGAAGCTTTGACGTAGAGTTTTTCAACCCAGCCCTCTACCCGCGGATGAATATGTATCAAGCGATCTTCATCGTATTGCACATAACCCACGGTATTGACGGAAACGTCCATCTGGCCGCGGGTAACGGGTGCCGTGCGTACGCCAAGGTTATTGACCACATCCGGCGATATGGTGACTGTGCCAATCTCCTCATCACCGCCGGCTTCTTCATACACCGGAATCAGATCCATCCCCATCGGAGATTTTCCGGGCTTGTCGCGTTTGTAATTGGGGTCCATCGGCGCGACCCAATAGAGCGGTTCTTTTTTGGCTGTCGCCTTACCGCCCTCTCCCGTGTCTTGCATGCGCCAATAGGCTGAATAGTGGGCCAGGGTTGCCGTCGCAATCAGCAATGCAACCGTTATAAAGAATGGTTTATTCAGTTGAATCTTCATGGGTTCTTTCCTTCCGTGCGGTTACCGTGTGTTGCAGGGGACTGCTTTGCGTGGCTCTGCGGTAACAGCACTGAGCGGTTTGTCGGTAAGAGATAGTTCAGTTCGGCAAGGATTTTTAGCCGATCGACCTTGATGGTCAGGAAATCGATTTTGGCGTTCAGCTCGGCGATGCGGGCACGCACCGCTTCAGCAAAGTCGCCGTCATCGTTGTTATAGGCAGTCAGGGCAGCTTCGGCCTGCTCCGCCATTTGCGGCAGTAGCTGCTGGTCATAGAGTGTGCGGCGCTCATTCAGGCGCTGGATTTGCACAATGGTCGTGTCCAGCTCCGCCATTAACTTTCGCGCCATCAGTAGCTTGTCTGTTCGCAGTGCCTCAGCTCGGGAGGTAGCGGCGCTAACATCTTTATCCTGTCGATTGCCCGTGAAAAGCGGCAGATCAAATGTGACGCCGACCGAGAACAGATCGGCGCGATCCCGGCCCATGGGGTCATCGTCCCGATAGCCGTACTGGGCGGTGAGCCCCCACTCGGGCTTATACTTTTGCTGGGCCAATTCAACCCCGGTCTGCATAGCCTCGATACGTTGGTCAAAGGCCAATAACAGGGGATGCCGATTGATCTGTTCATAGAGCCAGCGATCATTGTGCGTCTGACCCATGCCTGGGGTTGGCTCATCACCCAATTTACTGGATAAGGTCCGCGCCAACGGCAGACTGGCTTGACCGCCAATCCACTCGGAGAGCCGCTGCTGGGCAGAATCCAGTTGTTGTCGCAACGCAGTCAGCCGATCATCCAGCCGGGTGAGTTCCAGTTTTGCCCGGATAATATCCTGCTGTCGGGCACGCCCCAGCGCGGAGGAATAACTGGCTTTGGTGGCATCCACCAGATGTTCAAACAGCGCACGATCCTGCTCAATTAAACGGATACTTTCCTGTGCCCGGTAGGCTTCCAGCCATAACTGAGTCACCGTCGCTGTCACCTTGTCCTGGCGATCCTGTCTGAGTAAGGGTTCCTGGGCCGCCAACTCCTGATTTTGGCGGCTGGTTAACGCCAGGCTATCGCCGCGCGGAAACATCTGACTAACACCCACAGTCAGTTGCGTCATCGGTTCCTGATTGATATCGAAGCTATCGGTTGGAAAGTTGGCCGCCATTAGGCTGACCTTGGGATCGGGCAGGGTTGAGGCGGAAATGGATTCACTGGTCAGTGCATCTTCCCGGTAGCGGCTGCCGTTCAGCCAGGGGTCGGAGGCAATCGCCTGTGCAATCGCCGCTTCCAAAGTCAACGTACCAACCTGGTCTTGATCCAGCTGTGTTTGGGCAAACTGTTCCTGGGCAACTTTTTCCTCGGCAAAAGCAGGAACCCCCACCAACAGGAACAATAATAAAAAACGCCATTGAATGTTCATGGTGATACGTCCTATTGCTGATCGCGGCTGCTCACTGAAGCAAACACTTCAGCCGAACCGTCTTTTTTTAGCAACCACACCTGGTAAGGCATAAACCTGTCGCCCATTTCCATCCCGGGGCTGCCCGCCGGCATGCCCGGCACGCTCAGGCCGATGGCACCCGCCGGTGGATTTTCCAGAAACTGCTGAACGAAGCGCGCGGGGATATGACCTTCGAACACATAGCCGTCACTCGTCACCGCCGTGTGGCAGGAGTGGTATTCAGGGTGACCGNCTATNTGGGGTCCTAGGGATTTTGCCTCCATATATTGCAAAAACCTCTGAAGCCCCCGTCTGCCGTGGCTTGTAGAGGGGTATCAACTTTCATTTCTAGGTCGATAGCCCTCAATCGGTGCCATTAAGTCCTCCAGTTTTGGCAGTTCGCCCGTCGGCGCGAACGTGTATGTACCCCGGAAGTTGATGTTCTCCCAAGCTACCGGTGAGGCCCGCTTGACTGTTTCCTGGTATCTGTCATTGCGCTGTTCCTCGAAGCTGTCCAGCAGGTTACTGAGTACTTTC
>NZ_LWFE01001150.1:0-2375 GCF_001635675.1 Oleiphilus sp. HI0061
TTTGTTGCTGCTACAATTGTCAGGTACTCATTTAAACCCAAACGCTTTTGCTGCTGCTTGCCGGACGGGTCTTCAACGACAAGTTTGAAGTGGTTAATTTGTCCTTTAGCCCCTCCATCGATCACTATTTTATTTTTCCAACCTTCGCAATACTCTGGGAAGGTCTTTTTGATCGCTTGATCGCGCCATTCATAACAACCTATTGCTTCTAGTGCTGGGGCAATATCTTGAACTGTATACTCGATGCCGAGGTGCTCGGCTAGAGCTCTACCTCTCTCTAAGCTAGTTGAAGAAGAATCTGTTTCTGGCATTAAGATTCCAAATACTTTTTTCGGGCCAAGTGCACTGACAGCTAAAGCTGCACTAACTGAGCTGTCTATTCCACCAGATATTGCGACGACCAAGCCGCGACGGTGTAGCGTTTTTCGTAAGGAGTCTCTAATAAATCCCCCAATGCGTTCTACCTCAGCTGCATGGTCTAACTGGGTGTATTGTTTAAGTAGGTTTTCAACTTGGCTATTCATTAGTGATCTCTTCTTTCCGTAAATGAGTTATTTGCGCGCATTGGCAAAGCTTGCTAGCTCGTGACGTTTTATTTTTCCGCTACTTGTGCGAGGAAATTCACTGACCCAGAAAATTTCCTTAACTTGTTTGTGAGGCGGTAGATTTTTCCGGCAATGATAGCGGATCGGTTTTGGGTCTTCACCAAAGCCCTGTTTGAGAATTACAAAAGCAGCGATGACTTCGCCTAGCAGCTCGTCTTTGATTCCAGTGACAGAAACCTCGCTAACAGCATCACACTCCAGGATAACTTCTTCAATTTCTTCTGGGTGAATACGGTTAGCGCCAGATTTAATCATTTGTTTCTGGCGGCCTTTGATGTAATAGAAACCATCAATATCTCTGTAGCCCAAATCGCCGGTGTGTAGCCAGTCACCTGTAATTGTTTGTTCCGTAGCCGTTGGGTTGCTCAAATATCCTTGCATGATATTGTCTCCCTTGGCAATAAGTTCACCTGTCTCGTTTGGCCCCAATAGTTTGCCGCTTTCATCGCTAATCGCTAACTCTACATCAGGTATTGGGATGCCGATTGAGCCGGCTTTTTCTAGTAGTCTGGCTGGCGGCAGGTAGGTGAGCCTTGCTGACGCTTCAGTTTGTCCATACATGACGTAAATATCGGTGTTAGGTAGTGCCTCTAGTAACTCTTTGGTAGTCGTAACACTCATACTTCCACCTGCCTGGGTAATATATCTAAGTTGCGGATGTATTTTGGCAAAGCTAGTCTTATGTAAAAGAATTTGAAATGTTGAGGGTACACCAGAAAAACCCGTAATGCTTGCTTTGTTTAAGTCTTCAGCAATGAGTTTAGGGTAGAGCATTGACTGCCCTAAGCAAA
Source organism: Oleiphilus sp. HI0061 (assembly GCF_001635675.1). Lineage (NCBI taxonomy): Bacteria > Pseudomonadati > Pseudomonadota > Gammaproteobacteria > Oceanospirillales > Oleiphilaceae > Oleiphilus > Oleiphilus sp. HI0061. The sequence goes on from NZ_LWFE01001150.1 coordinate 1,397, forward strand.
TACTTGCCCCAGCATAAATATGAGTTTGTAATACTGAGTTGCCGTAGCTGTATGTGAATGGTAATACGCAATAGGTGCAGTCGGTCGCACTTAAGCTCAGGTATTGGACAATTGATTGAGTATTAGCAAGCAGGTTACTATGAGAAAGCATGACACCTTTAGGGTCTCCTGTGGTGCCAGAGGTAAACAAGATTAGCGCGTTGTGCTCAACAGCTGGGATTACCCACTGGTCTAAGTCGGGTTTCGCTGCTTCCGTGTCTAATAATAGCTCAAATTCATTTGCCTCTACCTTGAGGTGTTGAACTGAGTTTTCTAAGTTTATTGCCAAATTATTTTTGGTGATGGCTAACTTCGCTTGAGAGAAATCCAGAATATGTTGAACTTCTCGAACAGCACTTTGGCTGTGCAGTGGAATAACAGTAATGTCTAGAGACCAGCAAGCATAAAGGAGAGCGATATATTCAGCGGAATTTTCCAGGCATATAACAGCTTTGTCGTTGCTAGGAATATTCAATGATTTAATCTTCTTCCTATAGATGTTAACAAGGCAAGCTAGCTGGTAATAGCTAAGATTCCTTGCTTCGTTAACACTATATGTTACGGCAGTCCGGTCTGGAGTAGAATGAGCATGCTTCGCCAGCGCACTTAATATGCTTGCTATCGTCATACTATGCAGATTTCTTAGAAATATAAGCTAGTAGGTTGTTGATTGAGTCAAGGTTTTCAGGAACCATCTCTTCATCTTCAACGGTGATGTTAAAATCATCCTCAAGCAGTGCAATGACTTCGAGTATTCCCATGGAGTCTAGAATGCCTTTATCCAAAAAAGAGTCATCATTTTTGAGTTCGTCTTGATTGTCTGTGAACATGTAGTTCTCAAGGATAAATGTTCTTAGCGTTGCTTCATTGCTCATAGTGTTTCCTAAATCTTAAATAAAAAGATGTTGTTACATTATTGTAAGGATTATTTATTCTAACT
>NZ_LWFE01001151.1:0-964 GCF_001635675.1 Oleiphilus sp. HI0061
TACTCAATATTAATGGCAAACTTGTCACAACCACCAGCAGCATTCCTTTAGAGATAGGTCAGACGCTATTAGTCAAGCTTGAAAGCTCATCAACAAAACAGAGCAAGGCTTTGATCCTTGTCAGTCCGACTAATAGAAGCACAGCTCAAATCCCAGCAGACAAAGGCAGCATCAATACCGAAATACTATTAGGCACCTTAGCAAAACTGCTACCGAAGCAACTGTCTCTTGGTACCGGCTTCGCTGCCCTGAATGAGATGAGTAAAGCGACTTCGCAAACGCCGCCCATTTCTCAAAATCAAACAAAGATAGCCAGCGCTCAACAAACCCAGCTCTCCCCTACACAAGGCTCATCGCCGCTTACTCGAAAAGTTGCGCTAGAAAGCATCGCAACACTGATCAAATCTCTTCCTCACGCAGAGCAGATCTCTCAAGCCAGCCGTCAAGGCGACACTCTAAGCTCTCCTGACACAATTAGAAACGCCTTAAAACACAGCGGTCTTTTCATGGAGTCACAGCTCAGTAACACNACCAACAAACAACAAATACTCGAGCAACTCCAAAACCTCAAAACCTTGAACAAAATAGCATTAGCGCAAGCAGACCAGACCAAACCTACTGCCAATAACCCGCTTTCTGGAACCCCCTCTCCTCAAAATACCAACCAAACAAGCTCTGCAGTCACGAAGCAAGCACTAGACATGCTGCAGCAACTTGTAAAGCAACATAGCAACACGGCAGCCGATCCAAGCCAAGACAAGACAATATCAAGCGATTTAAAAGCGACCCTGCTAGGCATTAGCCGAAACTTATTACCTGCCGCAAATAGCAGCGGCGAACAAAACCAGGCGATAGAGAAACTCCTTGGCAGCCTTTTAGAGCCTGAACTATTAACAACTCCCTTTAATTTTCCGCGCATCCAGTCCGACACAACAGCGAAGGCCAAAGCTCTTTTTGCCGAGCA
>NZ_LWFE01001152.1:0-2637 GCF_001635675.1 Oleiphilus sp. HI0061
AACTTCAGCGCTCTTGTCGCCAGAGATTGTTGCGCTGTCGTTAATCCCATGTATGGTGATATTGAGGGTAAATTTGTCGCCACTTTTGCTGATTAGGTCGATGCTGTCGATAAGGGAGTCGTTTGCCCCCAGTTCTTGAATTTTCGAAGTGTTGTTGTCTAGCGTGTATTGCCAGCTGCCGTCGCTGTTGTAATTGATTTGGCCATAAGCTGTTTCATGACTGGTTTCGTCAAATTCATAGTGTGTATCAACTTGGCCGCTTACTTCAAAGTGAATGTCTTCAGTAGTGCTTCGGTGCAGAGTTCCAAGGGATTTGCTGGAATGATCTATCTCTGCTTCTGTGTGAGGTAGTATGGCAGTTGAAGTGCTGACTTGTTCACTATTTTGTTCGTCTAAACTGGCTACTTCGTATTTGCTTTGCTTCGCTGAGTTGGCGGTACTTGTTTCTACATACGCATTGCTGGAAAAACTCTCGCCAGGTGGGCTGGAAAATTCTCCGTTAAGCTGGGTGGGGCTTTCTTCGTACCCGGCTGCAGTGGAGGGGAGTAGAGAGAAATCAAAATCTTCGTCGTTAATGATGCTGTCTTGTAGGGTGGCAATATCGTTTAACTGTTGCTCGTTTGCGTTCGATAGCTCATGTTCCAGCTTCTTGAGTGTCGCCTTGGCTTGCAGTGCTTGGTTCGATGCTGTGTCGAGCTGTTCAAGGTTCAGCGAAGCTTCTCGTGGAGGGAATATGTCATTAAGTAGTATGGATGGATGTACGTCCGGACTTGTCTTGTTAATGTCGGTGTTTGTAGTTTGCCCATGAGCCTGTTCAAGCACTTGGCTAGAAAAAAGGCGGGTTGATACTAACAGGCTAGGCTGAGCCGACATGAATGCACTCCGGTTGTACAATTAATACAGTGAGTTAATACACTAAGAGTATTATGAGTGTTTGTCTAGATTATGGCGGGCGGATTTTGTGATCAAATGTAAAAAGCCCGCTAATGTTGCCATTAACGGGCTTTTATTCTGAACCTACATGCGCAGGTTAGGCTATCTGTGATGATAGCTTATAGAACATCGTACTTATAGAGAGTAGTACAATTCAAACTCAACTGGGTGAGTTGTCATGTTCAATAGCTCAACTTCTTCACGCTTAAGATCGATGAAACCCTGGATCATGTCTTCAGTGAAAACATCACCCTTAGTTAGGAATTCGTGATCTGCTTCTAGAGCGTTTAGTGCTTCTTCTAGCGTAGCAGCAACTGTTGGGATCTCAGCAGCTTCTTCAGCAGGAAGGTCATATAGATCTTTATCAGCTGGGTCGCCAGGGTGGATCTTGTTCTGGATGCCGTCAAGGCCAGCCATTAGTAGCGCAGAGAACGCTAGGTATGGGTTAGCCGTTGGATCTGGGAAGCGAGCTTCCAGACGACGTGCTTTCGGGCTATTTACGTATGGAATACGGATAGAAGCAGAACGGTTACGTGCAGAGTATGCCAACATAACTGGTGCTTCGAAGCCTGGAACCAAACGCTTGTATGAGTTAGTAGAAGCGTTAGTGAAAGCGTTCAAAGTCTTAGCGTGCTTAATGATACCGCCGATGTAGTATAGGCACTCATCAGATAGACCAGCATAGCCGTCACCAGCCATAACGTTAACGCCATCTTTTGCAAGAGACATGTGAACGTGCATGCCAGAACCGTTATCGCCAACTACTGGCTTAGGCATAAATGTCGCAGTCTTGCCGTAAGCGTGAGCAACGTTGTGTACACAATACTTAAGGATCTGAACTTCATCAGCCTTGTTTACTAGTGTATTAGCGCCAACACCGATTTCACACTGACCAGCAGTACCAACTTCGTGGTGGTGTACTTCGATTACTAGACCCATTGCTTCCATCGCTGCACACATTGCTGCACGAAGGTCGTGTAGAGAGTCAACTGGTGGTACTGGGAAGTAACCGCCTTTAACGCCTGGACGGTGACCAATGTTACCGCCTTCGAATTCTGCGTGGCTACCCCAAGCAGCTTCTTCAGAGTTGATTTCGTACATAGCGCCGTTCATGTCGGCTTTCCACTTAACGTCATCAAATACGAAGAATTCTGGCTCTGGACCAAACAATGCAGAGTCAGCGATACCTGTAGACTTCAAGTATTCTTCAGCACGGATCGCAACAGAGCGTGGGTCGCGCTCGTAGCCTTGCATAGTTGAAGGCTCAACGATGTTACAACGAAGGATCAAAGTGCTTTCTTCTGTGAACGGGTCAAGTACTGCTGTAGCGTCTTCAGGCATAAGGATCATGTCTGATTCGTTGATGCCTTTCCAGCCAGCAATTGATGAACCGTCAAACATTTTGCCTTCTTCGAAGAAGTCTTCGTCAACTTCAGAAGATGGAATGCTTACGTGTTGTTCTTTACCGCGAGTATCTGTGAAGCGAAGGTCGACCCATGTGACTTCGTTTTCTTTGATTAGGCCGAGAGTTTTCTCTGACATTCTAATTTCTCCATTTTTGGACGTATTCGAAACAAAGGTTTGTTTCATGTTATTTCAAGTGCCGAGCACTGCACTAAATTGTCACACTCAAGTTGCGACATGCGCAGTGCCTAGCGATTTTCGCAGCAGGTGTCCGGCCTAACCAGTCTAAACAAACTTTTC
>NZ_LWFE01001153.1:0-5849 GCF_001635675.1 Oleiphilus sp. HI0061
GCGCTGAGTCATCAATACGTCATAATCTGGTATATCACGAGTGGTCGCCTTAAGCTCTTCTATTCCGGTCTTTTCAGCAAATGCTATCCATATTTCAGGGATCAATACCCCTTCTAAATCAAGACAAACTAATTCCACGACGCACTCCGTCTTTATAATAAAGGTTAATATCTTTCGATAGTGAAAATTCGAAGCGCTATTCTAACTAAAAGCTAGCGCCTTGCATAATGTAAAATCTTCGTTAGAATCGAGCTCATATTGCTAATACCACATTAGTATTAAAACAAAGCATATACAGAGACCAAATAATGTCGATTGACTTTAACGACCCCGCCACAATTACCGATGAAGCCGTTCAGCAGCTAAATGATGAGCTTTCAAGTAAATCACCTCGCGAAATTCTAAAATTTGCGGTGAACACCTTCGATAACATTGCAATTTCTTTCAGCGGCGCAGAAGATGTTGCCTTGATTGAGCTTTCTCATCGACTAACTGACGACCTTCAGGTTTTCTCGCTAGATACAGGCCGATTACATCCAGAAACTTACCGCTTTATTGAAAAGGTTCGCCAACACTATAACATCGACATTGAATTAATGACCCCCAATGCTGAGCGACTAGAGGCTTTTGTTAAGCAAAAAGGGCTATTCAGTTTTTTTGAAGACGGGCATAAAGAATGCTGTGGCATTCGTAAAGTAGAGCCTTTGAAAAGAAAGCTTGGTACCTTGAATGCGTGGGTTTCCGGCCAACGTAAAGATCAAAGCCCAAGCACTCGCTCTGAAGTTGCTGTTATTGAGATTGATCATGGCAACTCAAGCGACGAGCGTAAGTTAATCAAATTCAACCCGCTTGCGAATTGGAGCTCTAAAGAAGTTTGGGACTACATTAGGCTTTCTGAAGTGCCTTACAACGAACTGCACGAAAAAGGCTTTACCAGTATTGGTTGTGAGCCCTGCACTAAAGCAGTATTGCCTACCCAGCATGAGCGTGAAGGTCGCTGGTGGTGGGAGGAAGCGACTCAAAAAGAATGCGGCTTGCACATTACCGAAAGTAAATAAGCCGTCGTCGATACAACAAGGCCGCTAATTCGCGGCCTTGTTTAACTAAAAGGAGCCTTGCTCTCTATAACGATTGCGCATACTTCTGCAAGCCTTTAGAGATCCCCTGCTCCAGGCCTTTCGAAATAATACTGGTAGTCAGTGGAATCTTAGACTCAAGCTCTATCGTGTAGTCTAGCGTTGTAGCGCCGCCTTCCTCACTAAATCTAAGCTCTCCTACATGGTTCTTAATGGGGCTTCCTTTAGTGATTTTGTATTGAATAAACTCATCTGGTTTAAACTCAGTAATCGTTTCTTCAAAGCCCGGTAAAATCCCGATCTTGATCTCTCTAACCGAACCCAAGCCGTTAGCACCATCAGCACCATCAACAACTCTAGACATATTGATACCACAAATCTTACCGAAAGTATTATGATCACTAAGTGTGGCAAATACCTCACTGACTGGCGCATTGAAAATTTGCTTCATTTTTATTGTATTAACAGACATGCATCACTTACCTTTTGGCGATTTAATAATGGATAGCGGCACGACAAAACAGCCGTGACCCCCAGTCATTATATATAAATATTCCGGGCTTTAAAGCGAAAAGCTACTACTTAAGAAATTAAGCGCTAAAGACAGTATAGGCGTGAAATCTTGTAGCTAAGCCGCTTTGGTTTTACTAGAATTAGCAAGCGGCATCATGAAATGACGACGCCCTCCAATATAACCGTAAATATGAGACCCCTATGTTTGACTACCAAGCCCCGAAAGACCTACTACAATCCAAAGTCATCTTAGTTACCGGAGCGGGTGATGGAATCGGCAAGACCGCAGCACTTAGCTTTGCCAAGCATGGAGCAACTGTAATTTTATTGGGGCGAACCGTTTCAAAGCTAGAAAAAGTATATGACGAGATTGAATCCAAAGGCTACCCAAAGCCGGCAATAATTCCAATGAACTTGGAAGGCGCTGTCGAGAAAGACTATATCGACGTTGCTAACTCGATCGAAGCAGAATTCACTCATATCGATGGCATCTTACACAACGCGGCGCAGCTTGGGTCTCTTACTAGTATTGAGCAATACGAAGTACCTGTTTGGAACAAAATGATGCAGGTAAACGTTAACGCTCCTTTTATGCTGACAAAGACGCTGCTACCACTACTTAGAAACTCCGAAGATGCTTCTATTATTTTCACCTCTTCTAGTGTTGGCAGAAAGGGGCGCGCATTTTGGGGTGCATACTCTGTCAGCAAATTTGCAAACGAAGGTTTAATGCAAGTACTTGCTGATGAGCTAAATGGGACAGATAAAACTATTAAAGTGAATAGCATTAACCCTGGCGCCACGCGCACCAATATGCGAGCCGATGCATACCCTGCAGAAAACCCGCATAATAACCCTAGCCCTGAACAGATCATGCCTGTTTACCTCTATCTAATGGGTAAAGACAGCGAAAAAGTAACGGGCCAAGCCTTTGATGCTCAATCCAACGCAAGACCGAACGAATAACATAAAAGGCCTATAATTCTTGGTAATCTATTGGCCACCTCGCCTTTAGAACCGAATGCTAAGCTAAAGTAACAGCAACAATATAAGTAAGAGATAATGATGAAGTTCTTTCTTTCCAGCTTGTTACTACTAAGCAGCCTATCCTGCATTAGCTTTAGCACACATTCCTTTGAATTGGTTCCTCATAGCGCCACCTATAGCGCTAATATAAAAAAAGGAATCAAAATCAAAGGCAAGGCTGCTAGACATCTGAAGAAAATGGATGAAAACCGCTGGCACTATAGTTTTAATGTCCGCTCTTTTGTAGCCGATATAAACGAAAGCACCCAGTTTACTTTCGAAGATGGCCGCCTTTTACCACAAGGCTACAACTATAGACTTAGCCCCATGTTTGGCCGAGATAGAAAAGCTAAGGTCCATTTCGACTGGCAGGCAGATATGGTTAATGGTCGTAGCAAAGGCGCAGACTGGGAAATTACGGGTATACCCAGTAACACCTACGACCGCCTTAGCTATCAGTTGCAACTTCTACGAGAGCTAGACAGTCCCTCTCCTCGTCTGGATTTCCAAATAGCACATAAGAAAAAACTTAGACCCAGCACGTTCGTAAAAACCGGTGAAGAATTAATTACTACAAAGCTTGGTGAGGCCAAAGCGCTGGTCGTAAAAAAGGTTCGCGCAGATGACAGCAAACGCCAGACCTACCTATGGGTTTCAGAGAAATACCCTATGCTTCTTCTCAAGATGACACAGATCGAGAAAGATGGAGAAGAGTATGAAATACATCTAGAGACAGCTAACGTTAACGGCACAGAAGTTACATTTAAATAGCCAAGGGCGAAGCGTATGAACTACGAGACAGCAAAACAGTACTTACTATCAAAACCTGAAGCCAGAGAAGACTACCCTTTTGGCCCAGATGTTATGGTTCCGAAAATTAAGGCTAAGATGTTTGCTACGCTTGGCGTTAATGACAACATTGCCCAAATGAACCTAAAGTGCGACCCAGATCAAGCAAACGAGCTACGCGACCTTTTTGAAGCCGTAAAGCCCGGTTACCACATGAACAAACTCCACTGGAATACCGTAATTCTTGACGGAAGCATCCCTGTCGGTGAAATTGAACGAATGATCGACCACTCCTACAAACTTGTCGTAAAAAAGCTGAGAAAAGCCGAACGCCAAGCCTTGGAACTGAGTTATGGAAAAGAAGCTTTGTACAAAGATTAGCGAAGACAGGCTAGTCTGTATTCTTACCAGCCAGCAAATTAATCATCATCCTGCATAGGAATTATATACTTCCCCGACTCGAGACCCGATATTCGCTCATTAATCATGGTTTGCTCGGCGCCTGATAAGGCAAGCGACTCATTATTGGGATAAAATCTGTACTCTTCTTTATCTCCGTCAAATTTTATTTTACCCAGAATTTGACCGCTATTACTTATGCAATCAAGCTCTTGCTGAATTGGCCAGAACAGCACCATTTACCACTCCCTCTTAAAACAATTCTATCTCCGAATAATAATCGCAGATAATACTTGCGCAAACAAAAGATTTAAGTAGTTAAGCAATTTGAACGCTTGCAAGCTTAGCAATTGGCGTTAACGTAAAATAGCAACAATCGCTGGATGATCTGAGTAGCTGCCGGTGGACACCGCGTAATCATCAAGACAGGTCAACCCACGATACAAAATATGGTCAACTAGAGACTTCTTGCGGTGCTTGGGTTTTGAGTGAGATTCTATACTGTCTTGCATTCTGCAACTACTGGCTGATAATAAGGAGCCTTTAGCTCGTAACAACTTCAACACTGTAGAGTTCGCTGTATCGTTAAAATCCCCTAAAGCAATAACCTTCGCGACTTTAGTCGAGGAAAAATCGTTTGCTTCGCGTTCAACGGCTTTCGACAGCGCCAATGCCTGGCTTTCACGCTTTAAGCGCTTGCTCTTGCTATCATTTCGCTTCGATAGAAAATGAGAGCTTATAACTGCGACTTGCTCCCCGGAAGCATTATCTAAGTAGAAGCGTGCACCGACAACCTTACTCAGACACTTTTTCTTTTTGACACCATTGGTTTTTCCGCAAGGGAAGCCGTAGTTTGTTAAACTACCTTTGACTGGTTCCAAACGGCTGATTAAGGCAACATCTTGGCCCGTTGCCGTATCCCTTCCCTGTGTAAAATACGCTTTCCAGTCTTTGCCAAAACGGTTTGCCAAATCGATCGCAACGTACTTATTTTCAATTTCTGACACCGCTAGAATATCTATCCTATGCTCTCTAACAAGCTTCGCATAGAATGCCAGCTCAGTTAGGTAATCCTTCTTTGACATGTCTCGTATCGTCACTTTACTACCGTCAGCTTTACCGTCATAAGGGGTCCATAGCCATTCGGTATTTAAAGTCATTACGCGAAGCTCTGCGTTTAAGCCTGTACAACACAATATACAGACCCCCATAATCATAGATCGAATTACCATTAGGGTTTCACTCTTTTCTGCGAGCCTCCATCATAGCAAGAACCTATAGACCGTTACGACAAGGTTACGGAACATTTGTAGCGGATATTGTTTGATCGCGCGGTTCGTCATGCAAATTAGACGACTGATACTTATTTACATAAGCAGGAGACTTATAGAATATCTTGAGGTCCCTATATTGAATAACATCTTTAAACATCTGGATAAATTCATCCAGGTTCAAGCGAATTGGATTCAGGGTTGTCGGTTGTCGCTCAGTTAGTCCGTAAACAACCTTACCCGCATCACGCTCATCTACGAAGGTTCCAAACAAGCGATCCCAGATTATTAACACGCCACCAAAGTTTGTATCGATCTGCTCCGGTTTGCAGCCATGATGAACCCTGTGGTGCGAAGGTGTATTGAAAACCTTTTCAAATACTCCCAACCTTCCAATAAGCTCGGTATGAAGGAAGAATTGATAAGACAGGCTTAATTCAATCGCAATTAAAGCAAGATCTTTGTCGAAGCCAATGATTGCTAGTGGCAACCACCAGATCATCCAGCCAAAATTAACATCCATTAAAAAGTTTTGGCGCAAAGCGGTAGAAAAATTCATAATTTTAGACGAATGGTGCGTTACATGTATTGACCATAACCAACGTATTTTATGCATACCGTAGTGGTAGATATAAAAGAAAAAATCGCATGCGATAAATAGGAATAGGTAACTCAACAAACCATCTTCAATTTTATACTGAAACCCGTATTGAGCAACAAACTCATAAAATGCCTGAATAAACAGGGCAATAGCAATCCCATCGAATATTTTATA
>NZ_LWFE01001154.1:0-2847 GCF_001635675.1 Oleiphilus sp. HI0061
AAAAATCTCGCTTAAAAACATCTAAAGGAGGGGACTCTATAACCTCGGCAATTGCGCCGACAGGGTGAGTCATATGCCAAACGCCAATCAATGCTTGCTGAACTTGCATAAGCAAGGTGAGCGCTTGCGCTTGAGACAAGTCTTGCTCGGCTTGTTGTGTTAGTAACTGGGAATACTGGTGCATTAAGTGGAGTAAGGTTTTTTTGAATTGTAATGCTTCTTCAACGGTAAGGTTCCGTTCTAAAATTGTGTGTAAAATTGCATTCAACTTACAATAGATAGGGTTAGCAATTAAGGTGTCAGCCATTAGCCTTGCTAGGGGGAGCTTGTTTGGCATTTTTTGGGCCGAGTGAATTAATTCTTCAAGGGTTTCTACAAACAACGCGAGGAACAAAGTCTCTTTATTTCTAAAGTAGCGATATAAAGCGGCCTTAGTAATACCTACATCTGCAGCAATCACATTCAGGTTAAGGTCTTCGTAGGCAAGATCAGAAAATCGTTTTCGTGTAGCATCGAGAATTTGCTGTTTTCTGAGAGCTTTTTGTTCCGGATTATTCGCGCGTTGTTTGATTAAACACATTTTAGGCTTGTAACCATCCTGCAAGTTTTCGTGTGACTGAACGTGGGGATAGTTTACCAGACCAAACACCAAAAATATTCTTCCAGCCAGTGATAACAATGGCGCGGTCTTTTTTCTTGAGCGATTTCCTGACAACAGCTTCTGCTGTCATGGCACCTGCTTTGAATAGTTTTGTGTTAGTCATATTAGCTTCTGATGCAAACTCAGATGCGGTTGCACCTGGGCAAAGTGTGCTGACGGCAATACCTTGGCCCTTAAGCTCTTCATATAGTGCTTCAGAGAAGGACAGCACAAAAGCCTTGGTCGCGTAGTATATAGCCATGTTAGGTCCCGCTTGAAAGGCAGCGGTTGAGGCAACGTTAATGATAAAGCTATTACTCTGTTGTGATAGCTTGGGGATGAGTCGGTGCGTTAGATCTACCAGGCTGGTGACGTTGAGCTGAATCATTTGTAACTGACGATCCAGTGACAGTTCAGTGAATGCACCGCGGTCTCCAAAGCCTGCATTGTTGATTAGGCCGTTTAGCGCCCAACCTTCGTTGATTATTTTGCTAGCTAGCGTTTCGGCACCGTTTGAGTCAGACAAATCAGCAGCGATGATTTGTGTCGAGATTTTATATTGGCTTTCCAGCTTACTGGCTAGCGCTTGAAGGCGCTCTTCTCTGCGGGCGGTCAGAATCAGGTTGTGACCTTGAGCGGCTAATTGTTCTGCGAATACTTCGCCAATTCCGGCGCTTGCACCGGTTATCAAGATGTAGTTCATTGTGTGTTCCTTTATTATTTGAAGTTAAGTTACTCTGGGTTACTTAATATAGAAGAATGAGCTCTTGATGTAAATAACCTAGGGTAACTTAATTGGCATGCGAAATTAATAGGGCGCTAGGGCTTGTAAATCTAGGGGTAAAGTACTTCTACACCGTATTGAAGGACTGCTTGGGTATTAAGTGCTGAGTTACTTGTATTGTGTTGATAAATGGTTCCACCAATATTTACGCTGTGAGAACTGGTGCTTAGCTGAAAGTTTTCAGTTTGATCATAACCATTATATAGCGTCGGTTCGAAGCTTAGAGAAGCCGCGCTTTCGCTATTTGTGACTGAGTCACTTAGTTTTACCGAGATGGCTTGTGCGGCACGCCCGCTAATATCTAGCTGAGGTGTATCGACGGATGGCTCAAGGCAAGCGTTACCTTGTAGAGACCCGCTTTTAGGGTCGATGGTGCATTGGCTGTTATCGAGCTTTTTAACTGGCATCGACAAGGTTTGTTGAGTGCTGCCGATAGCGCTGACCGATGCTGGGTCGACTAGGGTCAACTTCACTTTTGCCTTAAAAGATTCAGCTTGTGCGCTTACTGAAAACGTAAAGCATGAAAGCAGTACTAATGCTAAGGGTGCTTTTCTCAAGCCGGTCTGCCTCCACTTTTTATCGCTGATTAAGTCCTGAATACCACTCAAGTATAGTAGCTAGTGCTAAGGCAGCAATGCTTAAAATGTGAAAAAGTGAAAAATATTTATTTCTTGCGCAAATGAAAAAGCTGGGCTATGTGATCGTGGCTTGTGTGGTTAACATGTTGAAAAGTAAGAGTTTATTTTTTTGTTTGAGATGTGTGGGAGGAAGGTAAATGATACCTTCATCGCCTGAAGTCTTGAGCTCTATAGTTGGTGTTACGCTGAGGTTTTTACTTTGAAGGTAGTCAGGATCTATTTTAAGTAAGTAGCTACCTGGTAGGACGTTTTCGAATATGTAAACACCATCGTACTCGGTTCGGGTTTGCTGTATCAGTGAGTCATCGAGTGTAAAAAGAGAGACAGGAATACCTGCTTTCGGTATAAGTTTACCATTGTTTTCAAGCAGCACTTCTCCTTCGAGTTCCATCGCAGTTTGGAAGCCGATACTGATCTCGTTGAGCTTGCCCGAGTGAGAATAGAGCGTGAAATGCTCCTTCTGTGGCTTCAGAAACGGGTCTTCAATTTTCCGTGAGTTGATACTAATCGTTTGCATTTGAAGATCAGGAACCCCCCATAAAGAGACATAACCTTCTTCGTTTGTGGCGCTGTTTCTCCAGCTGTTCTTTCCTTTAAAATGTATATTTGGAAGAGGGCTGTCCTGTTCATCAAACCTACCGTTATTGTTGTGATCCAAATATGTGTGTGCGAGCACGCTGGCACTAGAGGCCACACTTTCAGAACTAAGGTAGAGGCTATTATGAGGTTTGTCGTAGGCAAGGGCAGAGCTAATGCTTAAGCCAATACTTTGATGGTCTTGTGTA
>NZ_LWFE01001155.1:0-1861 GCF_001635675.1 Oleiphilus sp. HI0061
AACTAGGAACTGTCACAGCTTCGATCGGTGTCGCCGTATACAAGTATGGAGAGAGTGCAGAGCAGCTAATTCGTAAAGCTGATAAGTTCATGCACGAGGCAAAACGTTCAGGAAAGAATAAAGTTGTGGGCGGTTCAAATGTAGGTTCTGACAGCAAAGAGTCATCAAGTACGCTTATTTAAAACAATCAAGCGGCCATAATTACTGACCGCTCAGCACACTAAGTACTAGTCATTAGTAATCAGCGTTCCAACACCTTCATCTGTAAAGATTTCCAAAAGTGTTGAGTGGCTAACTCGACCGTCAATAATGTGCGAACTCTTTACTCCGTTTTTCACAGCCTCTAAAGCGCACTTAATTTTCGGCAACATACCGCCGTATATCGTTCCATCAGCAATCAACTCATCGACCTGAGCAGTTGATAAACCTGTTAACACCTCTCCCGATTTATCCTGCAGACCAGAAATATTTGTCAGTAGAATAAGTTTTTCTGCTGCTACCGCCTCAGCTACTTTTCCAGCAACCAAGTCAGCATTGATATTATAAGACATCCCATCTTCACCGACTCCGATCGGTGCAATAACGGGTATCACATCACTTTTGGTCATCATATCAATAACCGAGGTATCGACCGACTTGACCTGACCAACATGACCGTAATCTATAATTTCTGGTCGATCAACTTCTGGAGTTATTTTATCGACATGAAGTTTAGTTGCCTTGATCAGGTTTGCATCCTTCCCTGTAAGACCTATTGCCTTACCTCCATTGCTGTTAATAAGAGCAACAATTTCCTTATTCACTTTTCCGCCCAAGACCATCTCGACCACATCCATCGTCTGGCTATCGGTGACACGCATACCATCAACGAAGTGGCTTTCAATATTCAAACGCTCAAGCAAGTCACCTATTTGGGGGCCGCCCCCATGCACAACAATCGGATTGATGCCCACCAACTTCATCAACACAACATCTCTTGCAAAGCTGTTCTTTAAGTCTTCGTTCTCCATGGCGTTGCCACCATACTTAATCACCAAGGTTTTACCTGAAAAGCGCTGAATATAAGGCAGTGCTTTGCTTAATACTGAAGCCACCTGGCCAGCAGATTCTCTTGTTAAACTCATATTTTTCCTAACAAACAATAAAGGTCAGAATGGTTGACCTAAAAATTACATTCAATTGATGGATCGACTATCTGAAGCTGCGTCCTAAATATCGACTTCACTTCTTCTAAAGCTGCCTCATTATCAGCCTCGAACCTCAGAACCAATACGGGAGTGGTATTGGATGCACGACATAAACCCCAGGCATTTGGGTATTCGACTCGTAAACCATCTATCGTGGAAATATTTCCACCAACAAACTGGTCTTTCAAAGCACACAGACTTTCAACGATCATAAATTTAGACTCATCTGTCACACTGATATTTATCTCAGGCGTACTTAAGTCTTCAGGAAAATCGGCAAATACTTCTTCAGAAGAGCGATCTTCAATACCCAAGACTTCTAATAAACGAGCGGCAGCATAGAGACCGTCATCGAAGCCAAACCAACGCTCTTTGAAGAATACATGACCACTCATTTCACCAGCAAGTAATGCCCCGGTTTCTCTCATTTTAGCTTTCATATAAGAGTGTCCGCTCTTCCACATTACCGGGCGACCGCCATAACTGCTAATCAAACCATTAAGGCGTCGAGAGCATTTAACATCAAATAAGATATCTGCTCCCGGGTTACGGGAGACAACGTCTTTGGCGAACAACATCAACAAACGATCAGGCCAAATAATCTTACCTGTATTGGTTACAACGCCCAAACGATCTGCATCGCCGTCGAAGGCTAAACCGATATCCGCATCATG
>NZ_LWFE01001156.1:0-14247 GCF_001635675.1 Oleiphilus sp. HI0061
AGTATACAAACGATAAGGACAATGCCGCTAAACCGCTTGAAAAAGAACTTGTTCCAACAAGCAGTTCCACCGAGAAACAAAGTCCTGCTGTCTCGCAGAATAAACCAAAAAAATTGAGTTATAAATTAAAGCTCGAGTTGGAACAGTTGCCTGCGAAAATAGAGAAAATGGAGTCGAGGATTGAAGAGCTTCAGGCTCTTATTGTGTCGCCTGAGTTTTATCAAAAAGACCATGAAGAAATAGAATCTGTTACGGCTGAACTAGCGGCACTTGAAGATGAGTTGTCGCTTGCTATGGAACGTTGGATGGAGTTGGAAGATGCTTAAATCAGAGCGTAACGATAGAGGGCCAGTGTAATGGGTTTGTGGGTAGCGCTACTCATTACTTTGGCTGTATTTGGGTCGGTTTTATGGGTTATGCCTTCACCCAGAGAAAAGTCGCTGACGGCAATGCGCGCACGTGCTCTGGAATTGGGGCTGAAGGTAAGGTTGCTCGACGAAAAACTGGCGAAGTCACTTTTTTATTGGATAGATAATTATCGTCCTTATACCTTGTATGAGTGTTTGTTGCCTAGAGAGGCCAAGCCAAGTTCACACAAAGCGCGAGTGATCCGCCTGAGTGTTGATCACGATGCACATGAGCTTGACGCTAGGGATGAGCTCAAAGAGGCGTTGGAAAAGGAGGGGGTCTTTGAGGGCTTGCCTGAGACCTGTGAAGCCTTGGTGATTTCACAAGGTGGCTTAGCTATGTTGTGGCGAGAGCAGCAAAAGTCTCCAGAATCCCTGGAAGAGGTGGAAAGCGTTAAGCGCTGCCTGGAAAGCTGTAAGCAATATGCGAAATATTGGTTAGCCTAGAAAATTGAGACATAAAAAAACCGAGCTACATGGCCCGGTTTTTTTATGTCTCAGACTATTAAGTATTAATTACATCGTCTCAAGAGCTTGCTCAATGTCATTAATAATCTTTTTTGAGTAAAGGTTAACGATGAAGTTAACACGATTCTCGTTGTAATTTACGTAAGAGTTCTTAATGAAGTCCCATTTGGTATTCGCAGAATCTAATAGCTTGAACGAGGTCTGTTTACCTTCAGCCATAGCCATCAATTCTTGCAGCTGTTTACCGAACTCTTCAGCAAGAGAATCGATCGTTACTTCTTTATCGACATCGCCGCCTGCATATACCTGACTAACCGTAGAAGTTGTTCTTGCTGAATACTTGGTCATCATTAGGGCAAGGTTAGTTGCTGTATCACGGCTTAGCTGGGTTGTCTTACTTGGCTTTATACTCGCGCCTGCTTGAATAGCATCATAAAGGCCGCTTAATGCTGCATTGAGTGCAATGTTATTGGTCGCCATGTCGCCCGCTAAGCGAAGGTCAGGGTAGCCTGTCTTCTCAACTTCACGTACGTTCTGCTTGAGTACTTTTTGGTAGGCTTTCCATGCAGCGGCGACTGCTTCAAACTGTTCCGAGGTCTCACCCGAATCTGTTTCACCTTGAATTGCGTTAAAAAGCTCGGCCATTGTTGTGAGCGAGGCATTGATATCTTCCAGGTCTTTTTGAGCACCTTGGTTTGCACTGAAGTTATAAAAGCCATTAATAGAATAATAAGAGTTGATCTGGCTTTGGTAGATGTTTTCCAGGACTGATTTTGACGAATTCTCGGCCGCATGGCTTTGTGTTGATGTGAACAACAATACGAAAATAAATGGAATAACAGCGCTTAGGCGGTTAAAAGTGATGTTCTTGAAATACATTAATTGCGACTCCATGTTTTTATTTCTAACGAGATATTTAGTTCAGTGTAGTATTTAATGCTTAACATACAAGCGTTTGGCGAATGAAGTTCATAGTGATTGTAATTATTTTGTTTTGCGCATGATTTTGTCTGCTTTCGGTAATTCTATCGACGCTCTGAAGACTCAAGAATATATGTTAGTCAGCTTTGTATTGAATTTGTTCTTTGGTGGAATAATAAATTCGTTAAAAAGGCATAATTTTAAAAAAACCTATAAAACAAATGGATAGGTGATTGTTCTGTTGGAAAATCTAGAAAAGAATTGTTTACTTATGTCAATAATAATTGACAAATGATGGATTTTTTTACATGGTTCGCACACGCAATTCAAACGAGCGTATGAATTTCGAAAATTCCCGCGAAATATGCGGGCCCAAAAAAACTTTGTTGGAGCCTCGACCTTTCAGAGGACGTAGGTAGACCAGCACGGATAATTAACTTGGAGAACAGTTGATGATTTACGAAGGTAAAGCCATCACGGTTAAAGAGATTGAAGGCGGAATCGCACAGCTAAATTTCGATTTAGAGGGCGAGTCAGTCAATAAGTTTAACCGACTTACTATTGAAGAGCTTGGCGCAGCAGCGGAAAGCTTAAAGAACGCAAACGGCATTAAGGGCTTGATTGTTACAAGTTCAAAAGATTGCTTTATCGTTGGCGCAGATATCACAGAATTTACTGACTTGTTTGCTGGTTCTGAAGAAGAGCTTATCGCAAACAACTTGCAGGCCAACGCTGTATTTAGTGCAATTGAAGATCTTCCGTTTCCATCTGTAACTGCTATCAACGGTATTGCGTTGGGTGGCGGTTTCGAGATGTGTCTGTCTACGGACTATCGTGTTATGTCGCCAACGGCTAAAGTCGGTCTACCTGAAGTTAAGCTGGGTATCTTCCCAGGTTTTGGTGGTACGGTACGTCTACCACGTCTAATCGGTGCAGATAATGCAATCGAATGGATCGCAGGCACGAAAGAATACAAAGCACCTGATGCACTTAAGTTTGGTGCAGTAGATGCGGTTGTTGATGCTGATAAGCTAGAAGCTGCAGCAATCGATCTTGTTAAGCAAGCAGTTGCTGGCAAGCTAGACTATAAAGCTCGTCGTGAAGAGAAGACTTCTAAGCTTAAGCTGAACCCAATGGAAAGCATGATGACTTTCGAAACTGCTAAAGGTTTCGTTGCTGGTCAAGCTGGTCCTAACTATCCTGCACCTGTTGAAGCGATTAAAGCGATGCAGAAGCATTCGGGTATGGCGCGAGACAAGGCAATCGAAGTTGAAGCGAAAGGCTTTGCTAAGATGGCTAAGACTTCAGTATCAGCTTCTTTGATTGGTTTGTTCTTGAATGACCAGGCACTTAAAGCACAAGCAAAAGCGCTTGAGCCAAAAGCATCTGAAGTTAAGAAAGCTGCGGTTCTTGGTGCAGGTATCATGGGTGGCGGTATCGCTTACCAGTCTGCTCTAAAAGGTACGCCAATCATCATGAAAGATATCGCGCAAGCAGGTATCGATCTAGGTTTGAGCGAAGCAAGCAAGCTTCTTACTAAGCGCGTAAGCAAAGGTAAGATGAAAGCTGAGAAAATGGCTGAAGTTCTGAACTCTATCGATCCAGCACTAAGCTATGGTGACTTCGGTGACGTAGACTTGGTTGTTGAAGCGGTTGTTGAGAATCCTAAGGTTAAAGACATCGTTCTTTGTGAAGTAGAAGATCAAGTATCTGAAGATACAATTTTGACTTCAAACACTTCAACAATCTCTATTGATTTGCTAGCTAAGAACTTGAAGCGCCCAGAAAACTTCTGTGGTATGCACTTCTTCAACCCTGTACACATGATGCCTCTTGTTGAGGTTATCCGTGGCGAGAAAACTAGCGAAGAAACAATCGCTACGACAGTTGCTTACGCTAAAGCAATGGGTAAGACGCCTGTTGTTGTTAACGACTGCCCAGGTTTCCTAGTTAACCGTATCTTGTTCCCATACTTCGGTGGCTTTGCTGCGCTAGTACGTGACGGTGCTGACTTCCAGCGCGTTGATAAGATCATGGAGAAATTCGGTTGGCCTATGGGTCCTGCTTACTTGCTAGACGTTGTAGGTATGGACACAGCTATTCACGCTGGTGAAGTCATGGCTGAAGGCTTCCCTGATCGCATGAAGAATGAGTTCCGTACTGCGATGGAAGTTATGTTTGAAGATGGCCGCTACGGTCAGAAGAACGACAAAGGCTTCTACACTTACGAGCTAGACCGTAAAGGTAAGCAGAAGAAAGTGAAGGACGAAGGCGTTTACGACATGATCAAGCCTGTTGTTCTTAACAACAATGAATTTACAGATGAAGAAATCATCGAGCGTATGATGGTTCCTCTATGTATCGAGACTGTACGTTGTCTTGAAGATGGTATCGTAGAGACTGCAGCAGAAGCTGATATGGGTCTTATCTTCGGTATCGGCTTCCCTCCATTCCGTGGTGGTGCGCTTCGTTACATCGATTCTATCGGCATCGAAGAATTTAATAAGATCGCTGACAAGTATGCTGATCTAGGTGCTCTTTACACTCCAACAGAGGGTATGAGAGAAATGGCTAAAACTGGCAAGAAGTTTTTCGGCTAATCGCTGAAACAGAATCGAACGGAGAATATCTATGAGTCTTAATCCAAAAGATGTCGTCGTCATCGATGCAGTACGTACCCCAATGGGTCGTGCTAAAAATGGCTGTTTCCGCAATGTACGTGCTGAGACACTTTCAGCTACGCTGATTGATGCTATTTTTGATCGTAACGAAAAATTGAACCCTAATGACGTTGAAGACGTAATCTGGGGTTGTGTTAACCAAACAATGGAGCAGGGCTTTAACGTTGCTCGTCAAATTTCATTGTTAACTAAAGTTCCTCACGCTGCTGGCGCTCAAACGGTTAACCGTTTGTGTGGTTCTGCGATGAGTGCAATTCACACAGCTGCACAAGCAATCCAAACCGGTAACGGTGACGTGTTTGTTGTGGGTGGTGTTGAGCACATGGGTCACGTATCCATGACTAAAGGTTTCGACCACAACCCAGCAGCAAGTAAGTACTCTGCAAAAGCATCTAACATGATGGGTCTAACGGCTGAAATGTTAGCTAAAATGCACGGTATTTCACGTGAAATGCAAGATGAGTTTGGCGCGCGTTCACACCGTCTAGCTCACGAAGCTACATTGGAAGGTCGTTTTAAGAACGAAATCGTTCCAGTTGAAGGTCATGATGAGAACGGTTTTAAAGTTCTTATTGAGGACGATGAAACAATCCGTCCAGAAACGACTGCAGAGTCTCTAGGCAAGTTGAAGCCAGCTTTCAACCCTAAAGGCGGTACAGTAACTGCGGGTACGTCTTCACAGCTTACAGATGGCGCAGCAGCAATGTTGTTGATGTCAGCTGAGAAAGCAGAAGAGCTTGGCCTTAAGCCACGTGCTCGTATCGTTTCAATGGCTGTTGCAGGTTGTGATCCAGCTATCATGGGTTACGGCCCAGTTCCAGCAACTAAGAAAGCACTTAAGCGTGCTGGTCTTACCATTGAAGATATCGATTTCTGGGAGCTTAACGAAGCTTTCGCAGGTCAGTCTTTGCCAGTAATGAAAGATCTTAAGTTGCTAGATGTTGCAGAGACTAAAGTTAACCTGAATGGTGGTGCGATCGCTTTGGGTCACCCACTAGGTTGTTCAGGTGCACGTATCTCAACGACTTTGTTGAATGTTCTTGAAGATAAGGGCGGCAAATATGGTGTTTCTACCATGTGTGTAGGTCTTGGTCAGGGCATCTCAACAATTTGGGAACGTCTGTAAGACCATCTTTGATAAGCACGCTCCCAGGAAGATTGCTTAGGCAATAGGAAGTATTCTTCGGGAGTGTGTCTTAATAAGATAAGAAAAAACCGCAGTTTTGGCTGCGGTTTTTTTGTTTTAAGAGGGGGTAGATTTACTTAAGTCGACTCACTACTTCTATTTTTGCTCAGTTGAAGTGTCGGTACATTCGTTTTGATTGGTTTCCGTTTCTGCTGAGTCGCTGATCGGTTTTTTCTTTTTTGCCTTCTTGGCTTGAGGTTTGATCAAGTTACCTTCGCCTACGACACGGTTTGTTCGTTTTGCTTCGGTCAGGAGTTCGCTTAGCTCTCGTATGCGGGTGTTTTTCGTATCATTATCTATGCTGGTCTTTTTCAGCAAGTCCAGAGCTTGCTTGATATGCATCTGATACATCGTCATATCGCCTTCCTCAGCGAAGCTGTCGGCCTGGTATAAGTTACTATTTATGTTGAGCTCGACCTTGACTGTTTGCAGATGAATTTGCAGCTCCTGGCACTTTGCCGCCGTTAATGAGCCTTTATTGCGATAGATGTCGAGTAACTTACTGATTTGACCGATTTGGCTTTGTGCCTGGGTCAGTTCAATATCACTGGTGACATAACAGGCGACTTTATTTTCTCGTTGTCCGCTTTTGAAGTTTAGTAACTTTCCCTCTTGAGTTCGTAAGTGGGAAAGAATTAATTGATCGTCGGGGGCTAATTGCTGCGCTGCTTTTAAGGCGTTCACTGCTAAAGATTGAACTTGGGTGATCAGTACGTAGCTTTCATCAATTTTTAATAAAAGTGAGGTGTAGCTTAATAGCTCATCAGCTTGTTGCCTTAGTTTGTTAATGCGAAGCTTGCGCTTTTTCATTGCTTGTTGGCGGCTATAACTTATGCCACTGGCAACCATTGAGATAACAATGATGGAGGCTATCAAAGATATTATAAGTGTACTATTCATGTGGACTATGTTTCAGGCTTTATTCCCTTTAAGTGTAGCAAAGGCTTTAAAAATGCTAGCTAGTTTGTTCAAAAATCAGAAAAAAACATTGCAATGACTTGACCCTTTAGCTACAAATCAATATATATGTCGCCTTATATATTCAACTTATTCTCACGTTTGTTCTTTTTAGGGTATGTTTTGCTGAAAAAATATACAGCTAGATTGCAGCGTATGAGCAACCACTTTAGTTTGGAGTTTTATGGGTAAGTCCCTCGTTATTGTCGAGTCACCAGCAAAAGCTAAGACAATTAATAAATACCTCGGTTCTGATTACATCGTAAAGTCCAGTGTGGGGCATATTCGTGATTTGCCTACCTCGGGGGGGGGTTCTACCAGTACCCCTCAAGAGCGTGCTAAACAGGCTGCTGCTACACGTAAGATGAGCCCGGAAGAAAAAGCGGTTCATAAAGCGCGTAAAGCCAAGGAACAGCTAATTGCCCGTATGGGGATCGACCCGGAAAATGACTGGGAAGCACGCTATGAAGTGCTGCCTGGTAAAGAAAAGGTTGTTACCGAACTCAAGAAGCTCGCTAAGAATGCCGATCAAATCTTTCTCGCAACCGATTTGGATAGAGAGGGAGAAGCCATTGCTTGGCACTTAAAAGAAGCAATTGGTGGCGATGATGAACGCTATAAGCGCGTTGTCTTTAATGAGATTACCAAGAAGGCAATTCAAGGAGCTTTTGAAGTGCCGGCAGAATTGGATCAATCTCGCGTTGATGCTCAACAAGCCCGCCGTTTTCTGGATCGGGTGGTTGGCTTTATGGTTTCACCTTTGCTTTGGGCGAAGGTGGCACGAGGACTTTCAGCCGGTCGTGTACAGTCTGTTGCTGTACGCCTGATTGTTGAGCGTGAGAAAGAAATTCGAGCGTTTGTCCCAGAAGAATATTGGGAAATGTTTGCTGACCTCTGTGCTGATAAAAAAGGTGATACACGCTTTCAGGTCAGTCGCTATCAAGGTAGCGCTTTCCGTCCGGTAAATGCTGATCAAATCAAAGCTCACCAAGAGGCATTGAATAAAGCCGCGTTTGCAGTTTCCAAACGAGAAGACAAACCGACAAGCTCCAAGCCTAATGCTCCGTTTATTACTTCTACTTTGCAGCAAGCAGCCAGTACTCGATTAGGTTTTAGTGTAAAGAAAACCATGATGTTAGCTCAGCGTCTTTATGAAGCGGGCTATATCACCTACATGCGTACTGATTCGACGAACTTGAGTGAAGATGCTGTCAACGCATGTAGAGATTATATCGCTGAGAACATGGGTAGTAAGTATGTGCCTGATGCGCCGAGACTATATAGTAGTAAAGAGGGAGCTCAGGAAGCTCACGAGGCGATTCGTCCATCTGACGTAACGGTGCTTACCTCAGGCATAAAAAGCCTTGAGAAGGACGCTGAGAGACTGTACGACTTGATTTGGCGTAACTTTGTGGCCTGTCAGATGAATAATGCCGAATTTTTGAGTTCGTCTTTGGAAGTGACAGCGGGTGACTTTACACTTCGTACGCGTGGTCGTGTTATGAAGTTCGACGGTTTCTTGAAAGTGTTGCCGTCGAATAGCAAGAAAGACGATGATGTCATCCTTCCTGATCTTCAGGTTGGCGATGAACTATCTTTAGATAAACTGGATCCCAAGCAGCATTTTACCAAACCGACTGCGCGCTATTCAGAAGCCGCTTTGGTTAAGGAATTGGAAAAAAGAGGGATCGGTCGCCCTTCAACTTACGCAGCGATTATTTCAACGATCCAGGATCGTGGCTATGTGAAGCTTGAAAACAAGCGTTTCTACGCCGAGAAGATGGGGGATATTGTTACCGATCGTTTGGTTGAATCTTTCTCTGAGCTGATGGACTACAGTTTTACCGCTCAGATGGAAGAACAACTGGATGATGTTGCTCAAGATGAAAAGGACTGGAAAGCGGTTCTTAATGATTTCTACGACCATTTCACAACTCAACTAGACCAAGCACAGTCGCTTGATGGTGGTATGCGTGAAAATGATCCAACCGAGACAGATATTCCTTGCCCTAGTTGTGGTCGTCATATGCAGGTTCGTACGGGTAGTACGGGCGTGTTTTTGGGCTGTTCAGGTTACTCCTTGCCGCCAAAAGAGCGTTGTAAATCGACGATCAATCTTGTACCGGGTGATGAAATCGCCAGTGCAGATGATGAGGAAGGCGAGTCAAAACTTTTGCGTAAGAAGCGCCGTTGTTCAATTTGTTCAACCGCCATGGACAGTTATCTGATCGATGAGCAACGTAAGCTACACGTTTGTGGTAACAACCCGGACTGTTCTGGGTATGAAGTTGAAGAGGGTGAGTTTAAGATCAAGGGCTATGATGGCCCTGTATTAGAGTGTGATAAGTGTTCATCAGAAATGCAGCTTCGCACCGGCCGCTTTGGTAAGTACTTTGGTTGTACCAATGAAGAGTGTAAAAATACTCGTAAGTTATTGCGAAATGGTGAAGCCGCGCCACCGAAGATGGACCCAGTGCCGATGCCTGAATTAACTTGTGAGAAGGTTGAAGATACTTACATCTTACGAGATGGGGCTGCGGGATTATTCCTCGCGGCAAGTAAGTTCCCGAAGAATCGTGAAACTCGTGCTCCCTTAGTGAGTGAACTGCTGCCTCATAAAGATGAAATTGATACTAAGTATGAATTTCTTTTCTCAGCGCCGGTGAAAGATAATAAGGGCAATCCGTCGATTGTCCGTTTTAGCCGCAAGACGAAAGAGCAGTATGTGATGTCTGAAGAAAAAGTCGAAGAGAAGGTTAAAGCTACTGGCTGGTCGGCTCATTACCAGGATGGAAAGTGGGTTGAGACATTGCCTAAAGCTAAAAAGGCAAAAGCTAAAAAGAAGTAGCGAGTTGTCAGACATAAAAAAAGCCGCGCTAAGCGGCTTTTTTTATGTCCATCATTTACGTAACCTTTCAAGTAAGCTGGAGGTATCCCACCTTGCACCACCCATATCCTGTACATCTGCGTAAAACTGGTCAATCAGCGCCGTTAGGGGAAGTTTTGCGCCGATATTCCGAGCTTCAGATAAACAGATGTTTAAGTCTTTGCGCATTAGATCTACGGCAAAACCGTGTTCGTATTCGGCATCGATCATGGTGTCTGAACGATTATCCATTTGCCATGATTGCGCAGCTCCTTTGGATATCACATCGACGACTTGCTTGCAGTCCAGGCCAGCTTTCTCTGAGAAATGGATGGCCTCGGCCAGCCCTTGTACCACACCGGCTACGGCCATTTGATTGGCCATTTTGCAGAGTTGTCCTGAGCCGCACGGGCCAAGCAGGTTCATTGCTTTGGCATAGTGCCGCATAAGGTCGCTTGCCTGTTTGAAAGCTGCTTCTTCGCCGCCGCACATAATGGTTAGCTGGCCATTAATTGCACCCTGTTCGCCGCCAGAAACGGGAGCGTCGATAAATGCCATACCTTTTTGCTTAGTGCTGGCGTCAATACGTCTAGCGAGTTCAGCGGAAGCGGTGGTGTGATCGATAAAAAGTGTTTTGCTATCGCATTGGGCGAGCAGGCCTTGTTCGGACAGGTAGACCTCTTCGAGATCTTTATCATTGCCGATGCAGCTTATGACGAGGTCGAACTTATGATCAATCTTCTTAAGGTCTAGCAGTATTTGGCCTTCATACTCTTCGAGCCAACGTTGGGATTTTGAGGTACTACGATTGTAGACGTGAAGGTCACAATGTTTGGAAAGGTGACCAGCCATAGGATATCCCATTACCCCTAAACCTATGAACAAAACTTTAGTTGTCATGGAATGTTGCTCCAAGTATTTAATTATTCTCTGCTAGTGGTAAGGTCAAGGTAAAGCAGGTGCCTTGATTCGCTTCGCTCTGAACATCAATGCTACCTTTGTGTTTTTTAATTACAACCTGGACAAAATTCAAACCTAAACCTGCACCTTTATCGCCGCTTAATTCTGTCTGTCTTTGGCGGTGAAAGCGCTTGAAAATAAAAGGAAGCTCTTCAGGACTGATGCCAAAGCCTTGATCTGAAATATCGATAATCGCCTTATCTTGAGTACAACGGGTTTTAATTGTAACCGTTGTGTCTTCAGGGCTGTATTTGACAGCATTGGAAAGCAGGTTGGTGATAGCTCGCTCAATCAACTCTGCATTGCCGAGTAGCCAGATAGGTTCTTCATCAGAGAACTCTAGATTAATGCCTTTCGCTTTTGCCTGTTGGGACAAGGAGTCAATGCTATCTTCGACTGCATTGAGCAGGTCAAACTCATAAAAGCTTTGCTCGGCGCTCTGTTCTGCGCGAGTGATTTGCAAAAATTGGTCTGACAGATTCAAGCTTCTTTTGGCGTGGCTTTCAATTTCATCAATTAGCGTGCTATCCCAGTTGATTCGACCAGTTCTGAGCCCGTTAAGCATGGCTAGCTGTGATACCAGCGGAGAACGGACATCGTGAGATAAAAAGTCAATAAGCTGATTTTTTTCACGCTGTTGTTGGCGAATTTCGGTGATATCTGAAAGTGTGATCATCAAGCCTGCGTCAATGTCTTCATCGACAATAAAGGGGGCGCAATGAACCTGAACGTCTCTATCATTTAACTGGATTTCATCATTGGTCTGTGCGCCGTTGACTAATACCTTACTCATATTTTGACTTAGCTGAATGTTTTGTTGGGGGTCAAACAATGTACAAATAGCTTGTCCTAGTAGCGTTCCGTTTGATTCAGAAAACCAAGTTTGAGCATGACTATTGGTAAATACGATTAAGCCAACAGGGTCGGTAACAAATACCGCATTGGGAATTTCTTCGAAGCCTTTTGATATAAAGGTTCTCATGTCTTGCATGGAATGTATTGCTTCACGTACCTGTGATATTCGATTGGCAACCTTCTCATAATATCGGGGCTTATTGCGTGCTAGTGGTGTTGTGAAGTCGAGTTTGTTTAGATAGTCCTGATGTTCAGATAGGTTGGTTGGATGAGCCCATACAAAGCCCATATGGTAGAAGGATGTCACGCCAGAGTCAGATTCCTGAGCTAGGGTTATCCAGCTGGTGTGCCCATCATGCATCCACTTGTTTGTTGATTTTAAGCGCTGGTAACTAAGCGGCGTATGTTCATCTTGCAGAATAATTTGCTTATCTTTAAGTAGAACGTAGTGCTTAGGTTTTAGCAGGGCATTTAAAGATTCGAAGATTTCTTGCACCGGGTGCTGACCGATATGACGGAAGCTAATCGCAGGTTCTTTTTCAAGCCTTTCCAACTCATGGTTTAAAAATTGGTTTAGCTGCCGCATGCGTTGCCAGCTCCACAAAGGGTATGCGAGTAAAATACCAATGATTGCATTAATGGGTGGAAACCAGGTCTTATCTAGTAGTATTAGTAGGTAGCTAAAACTAAAAACCAACAGTACTAGCAGGATCGCAGAAGGTAAGACATGCGTTGGTTTGAGTCGCGGAAACAGCAGGATAGGGATCATGATGAAAGCAAATGTCAGCAAGTAAGCCCAAACCGAATCAACAGGTCGAATAGCGGTATTATTAAGTAGTGCAGAGTAGGCGTTGGCATGGAGTTCAACGCCAGACATTGAGGTGCCGCTTCTTGATACAGGCGTTGGAATAATATCGCCTAGACCTGCAGCCGTTGCGCCGATCAAAATGGTCTTGTCGCGAAATGCTTCAGCAGGTACTTGGTCAAGCATAACCTCCAGATAGCTGTAGGTCGGAAATGTGCCGCCAGGGCCAGCAAAAGGTATTAAGCGATATTGGGTGTTGACTGACATATAAGGAGAGTTACTTGATGCTACCATGCGAATATATTGGATCATGGGGTTAACTTCGCTTGCCATCGCCATTGATAAGCTAGGCCAATGAGCATCGCCGACACCTGAGTTCAAATATAGTCCGCGCGCAAGTCCGTCTTGGTCCAGGTCAACATGGACATGACCCATACCTCTGGCAGCTTCAACCAGTTTAGGTATCGGAAGAATTTCAACAAGTGTTCCGCCGTGAGTCAGCGGTTGTAGGTGCAATGGCAGTAGAACGTTGCCGTTATTCTTGATCGCTGCTGCGAGGGCAAGGTCATCTTCTGGGTGCGAAGCGCTTTTTTCTGAAAAAAGTATATCTAAGGCAATCAGTGCGGTGTTGTACTGCGTTAGTTTCTCAATTAGCTGTGCATGGATTGCACGCCGCCATGGCCATTGGCCAATACTATTGAGACTCTTTTCATCTATGGCGATGATAACCGTATTTTCGTCAGCGGGAACCGGGGTGAGGTTTATTGCGGTGTCGTAAGCCAAGAGATCGAGGCGCTTGGCCGCTTGTGTATAGACCAAAAAAGCGCTCACCACGAGTAGGGCGAGAGTCAAAAGGTACTGCGCATAAGGCCTGGATTCGGGAATGTTTCTAGCCATAAGGTTCTATTATTATTGCTGTCGTTGTTGGGCCGAACGCATCTTAGCAAAAATGTTCGCTGTCATGTGAAAAAATGATATGCGCCGATGACAGTACGAACATTATTGTTGCAAGGCAACATATTATTCATTTTCAATATATAGCTCTTTGATTGGGCCAAAGTCTGAACTGAATAGTTCGTTGCCAATTCCCTTAACCCGAGCGAAATAGCGCTTTCCAGGTGTTAATCTTAGGTGGGCTCGAGCCTTGGCAATGGTCTGTTCTTTCAGAATGTTTTCGAAGCTTTTGCTATCAGACACCTGCAATATGTAGGCTTGGGTATTGTCTACTTTATTCCAGAACAGGCCAACTTGGCTGTCGATATAGTTAACACTTAGAATCTTCACGGGTTTCAATATACCGCGGACAGAAAAGTTACGCACTTCGCTATTCGCTGTTTCGCCGTCATCTGCAAGCGATACTACGCGCCAATAGTATGAGCCGGGCATCAATGCTTTCCTTGGTGCAATCTGCTGCGCTGCATCAAAGTCTGTTTGGCTGATTAGCAGGTTGAAACCTTTGTCTTTGGAAATCTGTAGTTTTCCGAGCGTATCCGGTTTAACAAAGTTCCAGCTAAATGTAGGTTTGGTACTATCAAGTATGCTTTTGGCAAGCGGCGCAATGAGTTTTGCTTGCTCTGTGCCAATGTCCACTGCTATGCGTGTAACGGAGTCGACACCCTCAAAACCATTAGCGTCAATGGCGCGCATGGAAACGTCATACTCACCATTCTCAATATGTTCCAACTCAAGTTCAGGCTTTTGTATTTTCCCTTGCTTAACAAGTTTTCCATTTTGCTTATTGTCAGTGAGTTGAACTCGATAAGCTTCGGCGCTTTTTTGTTCTTCCCAAGACAGAGTTGAAGGAAGGTCGTCTACAACTCTCTCTGCAAATAGTGCTTTGGGGGCGTCAGCTAACTTTGTCTGCTCAATAATCGCGCTACCTTTTTTGATGC
The DNA here is from genome assembly GCF_001635675.1 of Oleiphilus sp. HI0061. Classification (NCBI taxonomy): domain Bacteria; kingdom Pseudomonadati; phylum Pseudomonadota; class Gammaproteobacteria; order Oceanospirillales; family Oleiphilaceae; genus Oleiphilus; species Oleiphilus sp. HI0061. The sequence continues at coordinate 13,999 of NZ_LWFE01001156.1, forward strand.
GCGCACCGTTGCCTGCAAAAACTTGAGTCGTCCCATGTTCACCAGCAAAAGAGACTTCACCTTCAATAACTTCCAGCTGTGTTTCATTACCCTGGGTACTCAAACGAAATTCAGTTCCGCGCACGGCTGCTACCGCCGATGGGGTGGTAATCTCGTAGCGAGATCCTTTAACCAAGGGTGTAACCTCAGTGGACAGTGAGCCTCTCTTGAGCCTTAGTCGCGTATCAACCATGCCAGTCTTGCCAAAGT
>NZ_LWFE01001157.1:0-3087 GCF_001635675.1 Oleiphilus sp. HI0061
CTTGCTCTGACGTAAGCTTGCCATTGCCTCTGAAAGCATTGCCTGAATCGTTTTGATATTCTTTTATCCAACGCCCCAGTACCTGTGCGCTAATACCCAGGCTACGGGCTGCCTCTGTCCTAGTGTGGCCTTGATCAAGCACCAGACTAATCGCGTCCAATTTAAATTCTTGGGAATATTTTTTTCGTGTATTCAATTTACCTTCTCCAGTTAGGACGTATTATGTCTTAACTGGACTGGTCATATCTATTAGACCACGTCAACCAGCATCTTTATACATGAACTGACCGATAGATACTTTAGTTTCTAAATCGATAGTTAAACCAGCTTGACCAGTTAATTCACCCATTGTTGAATCATCAAGAGCTTTTAATTCTGCTTGTGCGCCCGCTGCTACTGCTGCGATTGCGGATGCTAATGCTATTTTCTTCAGGCCTTTCATATTAGTTACCTAAGTTTTGGGTTCGCATACTTTAGGTTCTGCCCAACTGAAAACGTGTTAGTTGTATATTCATGAATATTTACCAGATATCAATTTTCACTAGTATATGCTTTTGATTTTGACTTTGTCGTGAATTCAATCACAGCGCGTTTGCTATAATAGGGGTCATATTGAATTTTGCCTTCTTATCACCAGTTTGAGATATCAGGTAGCTGCTTAATAACAGCAGTATTCAGCCAAAGTTTAAGCAAGTGCCAGTGTCTTAAATTGGCACTTTTCTGACCAAGTCTTGCTTAGAATGGTTAGGCCCAAGTCAGACAATTTATTCTAATAGGCCAGCTTGGGTGCTGACTTTTAGGCATTAGTTATATCGTGACCTAACACGTTTAAAGCTCGTTTTCGCCCTAAAAAAGCATTACCCTGTCTAGCTAAATACTCATTTATAAGTACATAAAACTTTTGCTATAGAGCTTATGCCTGCCAAACAGAAGATTCTTAAAGTTCGTCGCCACTATAACCAGTGGGTGGCTGACCAAACCCTAGAAGATTACGCCTTACGATTCACCGCTCGTAAAGCTCGGCGTATGGGTATTAGCCGTGTCGGCAAAACCGCTTTAGGGGCGACTGCTTTTTTGGCACTTGAAAGCATTGCTGCAGCGGTAACGATTAACTATGGCTTTGTGAATACCATTGCAGCGATGTTAGTCGTTGCAGCGGTTTTCTTTATTACCGGTTTTCCAATTGCTTACTACTCAGCTAAACACGGTTTAGACATTGATCTTTTGACGCGAGGTGCCGGGTTTGGCTACTTAGGCTCCACAGTCACGTCACTTATTTATGCTTCGTTTACTTTTATCTTCTTTGCGATTGAAGCCGCTATTCTCGCATCGGCTTTACATGCCTTGCTGGGTATTCCGCTATCGATCGGGTATTTCATTTGCGCTGTGGCGGTTATCCCTATTGTGATCCGGGGGATTACCACTATTTCGCGTTTTCAAGTCGGGACGCAAACTCTGTGGTTACTATTACAAATCGCGGCAATCGCTACCGTGATCATTGTCGAATATGATACTTTGCCTGCTTGGACAGACTATCAGCCAAAGGGCCTTAGTAATGCAGGTGAATTCAATTGGCTATTGTTCGGCGCCGCTGCTTCAGTATTTTTTGCCTTGGTTGCTCAGATTGGTGAGCAGGTAGACTATCTACGCTTTCTTCCTCCTAAGACTGAACAGAATAAGAAAAAGTGGTGGTTTTGGTTGGTCTTATCAGGGCCAGGCTGGATCTTTATCGGTTTGCTGAAAATGCTCTTTGGCTCCTTTATCGCTTATATTGCGATTACAGAAGGGGCTACTTATGTGGTCGCCAGCGACCCGACTTATATGTACGAACGTGTATTTAATTACCTGACTAACTCACCGTCAATGTCGCTTATTTTAGCTGCGGTTATGGTGATTATCTGCCAGATGAAGATCAACGTAACGAACGCTTATGCCGGGTCGATAGCTTGGTCTAACTTCTTCTCGCGGGCAACTCACAGCCACCCTGGGCGGGTTGTTTGGTTGGTCTTCAATGTGACAATTGCTTTGATTCTGATGGAGTTAGGTGTGCATGAGGCACTCGAAGCAATTTTGGGGGTTTTCGCTATTGTCGCAGTGAGTTGGCTAGGCTCGCTTACTGCAGACTTATTGATTAACAAACCACTTGGGCTCAGCCCCTCTTATATCGAGTTTAAGCGAGGTCACCTCTATGATGTTAACCCGGTTGGTACTGTTTCAATGGTGGCTGCCTGTATTCTTGGTTTAGCTGCATATCTTGGGGTGTTTGGCGAGACAAGTAAGAATCTTAGCCACTTTATTTCTTTGTTAGCCTGTTTCATCTTTGTGCCACTGATCGCTTATATTACCAAAGGAAAGTATTACTTAGCGCGACAGTCCCCAGAGCTTATTCCCATTATAGAGGAAGCGAAAACCAGAGCTTCGTCGGGTGCTGCACCGTCACCATACCCGTCTATTGGACCGACGCTTACCTGCGGCGTCTGTGACAATGACTTTGAAGTGGAGGACATGAGTTATTGTGGCGTTTATGCTCAGCCTATATGTTCGCTCTGTTGTTCCCTCGATGTGCGTTGTCTAGATAGCTGCAAACCTCATGCTAGGCTTTCTCGTCAGGTGGTGAATTTCTTAAGGCGCTTTATGCCAGGCAAGTTAGTGCGTTCTACGAATTCAAGGCTAGGGCGTTTTGCTGGGCTGCTTATTATTACGAATATGATCAACGCCGCGATGCTGGCCTTGGTTTATGAGCATATGATGCCTTCTGCGATTGCCGATCAGGAGGTGCTAAAGCAAAGTCTGATCACACTGTTCTTTATTTTCTTGATCGTTACGGGTGTGATTTCCTGGCTGTTTCTCTTGGCGCACGAGAGCCGGGTGGTAGCCCAAATTGAGTCCAATCGGCAAACACGTAAGCTGATGCGAGAAATCCAAGCTCATGAGAAAACCGATCTGGAATTGCAACAAGCCAAAGAGCATGCAGAGCAAGCGAATGACGCCAAGAGTCGCTATCTATCTGGGATCAGTCACGAGCTGAGAACCCCGCTTCAATCGATACTCGGCTATGCGCAATTACTGACTGACAAGCAGGACCTT
>NZ_LWFE01001158.1:0-5216 GCF_001635675.1 Oleiphilus sp. HI0061
TATACGAAGTTGGATAAGTTACTTGGAACATAAGAAATGATTAAGAAGTTAGGGGCTTTATTGATTCTTGGGCTGCTCCTTGTAGCAGGCATCAAGGCCTATGCCACGTACTCTGCGATGCAGTTTATAGAAAGTTTTAAACAAGAGCATAGTAAAAGCCTTTCGTTAAGCTATTCCTGGCTATCGGTTGACTTTGAAGGGAATATCCATTTTGAGGGACTTGTTTTAACGCCTTTTAGTTTGAAGCGTCCGATTAATATAGACAAACTTACGCTCGGTTTAGGCAATGCATCTTCAATGATGACAGCCTTGCCTAGCTTAAAAGTAGGCAAATTGACTGCTCCGATTTCAATGAGCTACTCTGGCTTGCGAATGCCTTTTAAGGGGCGCGGTCTTGATGAATGGATGGCTCTGTTTATTGGCGATAAGGTGTTGGTTCCAATGAGCTTGTTTGCTTGCGGAGATCGTTCATCTCTGGATTTCTCAGCTTTAAAAGCCATGGGGATAGAAGAGCTATCGGCTTCGGGTCGCATCTATTATGAGCAAGCCCGCGGCAAAGATATGATTACGCTGTCGATAGACATCGATAAGATCGGAAAGTTAGAGTTGGCCCTAAGTCTGGATTTGGAAGAGCTTAATACCGTAATTGAAACGGGAAATGTGTCAGCAATAAATATTCATAACCTAGAAATGAGTCATTTAGATGCGGGCTATGCTCGTCGTATGGTGAACTTATGCACGGAAGAGAGTGGCTTAGAGCCTGAGGCCTATGCAAAACATGCTTCTCAAGCTTGGCGAATAGGTATGGCGGGGATAGGAATGCTGGCAAATGAGGCTGTCGAAGATTTATATCGTGATAAATTGTTGCAAGGCGGTGTCTTGAAGTTAAAAGTTGAACCTCCTGTGCCGATAAGGTTGGGAGAGTTAGAACGACTTTATGATCAGGAACTAGTGTCTAGTCTAGGAATAAGTGCAAATATCAACGGCAAAATGAGTCAATCGTTGCAGCTGTTTTTAGATGGCAGTTATTATCGGCCTGAGCCAGTGCTTGAAGAGAAACCTAAAAAACCAGAGAGCAGCGGTCAGGCGACAGTGGTGTTGAGTAATTTACGCTATCAGCCAACTGATATTATGGTTTTATCCGAATTCGTCGACCGTAAAGTAAGAATTGAACTCAAGGATGGCAAAACCTACCAGGGCTTGTTGAAATCTGCTGACGAACAAAAAATTGAAGTGACGCTTATTTTTGGCGGTGGGACTGCAGATTACTTTTTTGCTAATGAGAAAATAGAACTCGTCGAAGTTTGGCGCTAATACGCTGCCAACTCAGGTATTCATAAATAGATGACTGAAATGAAAGAGTGGGTGAGCTGGTTTAGAAATGCTTCCCCCTATATAAATGCTCACCGTAATCAGGTTTTTGTGCTCGCCCTAAGCGGAGAAGCGCTAGCAAACCATAATCTGGCGAATATTATCAATGATATTAGTTTGCTAAATAGCTTGGGTATTCGCTTGGCTATTGTTTTTGGGGCTCGTCCGCAAATAGATGAGGAGCTTGCCGACCGGGGGATACGTTCAAAATTTCACTTGGGCCTTCGTGTAACGGAAGAAAGAATGATGCCTGCGGTGCTTAAAGCCTACGGAAGACTTCGTTCGGAGCTCGAGGCTCGCCTCTCTATGGGGGTTGTGAATTCGCCAATGCACGGGGCTAAAATTCGAGTAGTCAGTGGCAATTTTGTTATGGCAAAGCCTCATGGTGTGAGTCGAGGTGTCGATATGGGCCATACGGGGCATGTCAGGAAGATTGAAGTCGAGGCTATTACCCAGAGCTTAGAGTCAAGCTCAATCGTTTTGATTCCTGCAACTGGGTACTCTATGAGTGGTGATATTTTCAATTTAAGCTACGAAGAGCTCGCAGGGGACTTAGCGGTAAGGCTACAAGCAGATAAGCTGATATTTCTAGGTAGTGAAAGCCCTATTTCGACAGAAAAAGGCACAGCAGTAAAGCAGCTGACGGCTGAAGAGGCCTTGTCTCTTGTCGACACAAAACGTGCTGGTACTGAGCTAATTGACGCGGGTACTCCCTTGAATTTGCTATATTCCGCTGCGATAGCTTGCCAGGCTGGTGTGACTAGAGCTCACTTGCTTGGTTATGCTCATGATGGTGCTTTGCTTGAAGAGTTATTTACCCGAGATGGTCATGGCACAATGGTTAGTGTCGAAGTCTTTGACCAAATAAGGCCAGCGAGACTGGAAGATACGAACGGTATTTTGAACCTGATTCGTCCTCTTGAAGAGCAAGGCTATTTGGTTAGACGCTCACGAGAGCTACTTGAGACGGAATTAGATTATTTTCTGGTTGAGGCTCGTGACAACGCGATCATAGCTTGTGTTGGTTTATATCCTTTTACTGAAGACAAGGCCGGTGAACTCTCGTGTTTCGCGGTCGATCCGGATTATCGACAAAAAGGCNGTGGAGATCGTTTGTTAGAAGCTGTAACAGATAGAGCAAGGTCTCTAGGCTTATCCCGTTTATTTGTGTTAACAACTAAGACTGAACAATGGTTTAAAGAACGGGGCTTCGGCTTGAGTTCTTCAGAGCACTTGCCTGGCGGGAAAAACTATAACTCTAGCCGCAATGCAAAAGTATTGATGAAACAGATTTAGACTATTCATGGACCATATTAATCGAACTCAACAACAGCGGATTACGCAATGAACAAGAGTCAGGAACGTCGCTCAAGTATTCGTCGACCGATTCATCATGAGGCAATACTGCACTTAGGTAAAACCCACCATGTTCCTTGTGTGATTGCAGACTATTGCCCTGACGGTATGTTTCTCAAATTTGATCGTGAGTATATCGACTTTTTGGCCATACTTAGAAAAGAAGATTTACTGGACCTTTCTTTTAAGGACTTGCGTGGTAAAGAGTTTCACATCGGTGCGCATCTCGCACATATGATGACAGGAGCTTTTGGTATTCGCTTTACTGAGCGTAAACCTCAAGCTATCCGTGCTTTGGTTGCTATGAACCAGGGTGCACGTTCGGCACCAAGCGAAGAGAGCAAAAAGATTGTTGAGGAGTGTATAGAAAGGATTCATAGCACGACACTTCCCTTAATGACAGACCTTTGGCCAGTTTTAATTGAGGAAATAAAGCAAGCTTCAATACAGGCCCAAAGTGACCAAAAAGCCAATGAGCTAATGGCCGCTGCTGAGAAAGTAGAGAAGAGTCAGCGTGAACTGCAAGCTGGTTTTTCAATTGGAGTGCAAGATCCTTTAGGGGCATATCAAGAGCATCTGGATATGTCTACAAAAATGAGCGATACCCTATCGCTTGTCGATAAAGGTGACTTTGAAGACTGGTTGACTTCAAGGGTCTTGATTACCAAATGTGAAACTCAATATCGTGCCGAATTATTACCTCTTAAAGTCCGTTTGGATGCGGTAGGAATTGGTGATAAAAACCATCACCAAAGTGTTTTTGGCCCAGCATTGTTGGTGAGTGCTTTTCATGCCGCCGTTATACCTCTGCGCTTGGGTGGGACACTAGAGAAACTGGTTTTCAAGGTGTTTGAAAAGCAGGTAATGACGTCGCTTGATAGTTTGTATTTAGGTTTAAACCAGATTTTGGTTAACCATAATATTCTACCGAATATGGATCTGGCTAAGGCAGTCAAGTCACGTGCAGAAGCTAAACCTAAGCGATCAAAACCAGAGCCCTCTCAGGAGAAAAGACCGCAAGAGCAAGAAAATTCAGCTCAGGGTGGTTCTGCAGGTGGGCCTGGTGTGGCGGGAAGGCCAGGCTATGTGCCGGAAGCGTCCCCTATGGCAGCCAGTTTAGAAAGCCAAGCAAGTTTAGCTACCTCCGCTGAAACTCAACAAAACCAAGATGCCTTGGGAGCGCCAAGTGCCCCGTTAGAAGAGCAGCGTTCTTCCTTTATCGAATCTCTTGGTGGTGGAACCGGGCAAGCTGATACTCAAAGCGCTGCATTAACAGCGCCGCCTTTTCAGTCCGCAAGCTCTCCTTCAGGTGCGGCTCCAGGTCTAGGAACACTATCCGGTCAAGCAAATCAAATGGGTGGCGATAGTCCATTCCAACAAAATCAGGCAGAAGTGCAAAGTGCGCTAAATAATGTTGTGGGTTTGATGCGATCTTTGCGGAAAAAATCAGCTGAACAGAGTCAGCGCTTAGGTGAGGCCAGCGCTCCACTAGAGAATTACTCGCAAGGAGAGTTCACCGAAGGCCTTGCTGAGCTTCAAGGTGCTAGTGATGCTGACAAGCTGGAAGAACGCCCTAGCTTGATGTCCCGAGTAGAGGAGAGCTTCAAACAGCAGGGAACTGAAAAAGCACTCGATGAGCAACAGAAGGTTGCTATCGATGTCGTAGATCGCTTTTTTTACAGTATGCGGAATAACCCCCGTATTAGTTCTGAAGCAAAACAGCACCTACTTAAACTTGAAGTACCAGTACTGAAAGTGCTACTGAAAGATGAGCGTTTCTTTGAAGATCATAATAGCTCCGTCAGAGCTGTTATGAACCGTATTGCTCAGCTTGGCGCAAAAGGTGCTACCTTGAACCCTGCAAGCCGGCGAAAGGTGTCAGAATTAGTAGAGCAGATTGTTGAGCAGTTTGAACAAGATACTGAAATATTCGATAGCGTCCTGGCAGAATTGGACCAATTGATCGAGAAGCAAAACAAGCTATATGTTAAGAATGTAGAGCGAGTGGCAGCCGCTGCTGATGGTGTGCATAAGGTTGATGAGGCCAAGGTTGCGGTTGCAACAGCACTTAATCAACGTTTTGCTGGAAAGCAGGTTCCATCAGCCGTTAGTGTGTTGGTTGAAAATGGCTGGAAGGAACTGCTGAACCTCACCCATATAAAATATGGTGAAGATAGTGAGCAGTGGCATACTTATTTATCGGTTCTTGATCGTCTAATTGCTTTTGGAGACAATCCTGAAATCCCCGTTGATGCTAAGAAAATTATTCCTGTTATTCAAGAAGGTCTGAAACAGGTATCGGGAACGAATGAAGCGTCTGGCACTGTAAGAGAGTCGTTAAAGCATCTTATTCAAAATGCGCCACGTGGTTGCCATAATATGGTGCAAGCTAAGTTACAAGACCTGCCAGAGACTGAAGATGACTTGGTGCAACGAAACCTTACTAAGTCTCAAGAGCTCAAAACCTGGATTCTAAAAGCAAAATCTAT
>NZ_LWFE01001159.1:0-3471 GCF_001635675.1 Oleiphilus sp. HI0061
GACACGCGAAATATGCTCGATCTCGTTAATAATTCGATTCGATACCGTCTCTAGTAATTCATAAGGCAAGTGCGCCCAACGAGCGGTCATGAAGTCAATTGTTTCAACGGCACGTAACGAAACAACCCATTCATAACGACGACCATCCCCTACAACACCCACCGACTTAACCGGCAAGAAGACAACAAATGCCTGTGATGTTTTGTGATACCAGTCTGCCTTATGAAGTTCTTCCAGGAAGATAGCGTCGGCTTCGCGCAAAACTTCTGCATATTCTTTCTTCACTTCCCCCAAAATACGAACACCTAGGCCAGGCCCTGGGAAGGGGTGGCGATACACCATGTCGTAAGGCAGACCTAGCTCTAAGCCCATCTTACGAACTTCGTCTTTGAATAGCTCGCGTAAAGGTTCAACTAAGTCCATCTTCATATCGTCTGGTAAGCCACCTACGTTGTGGTGAGACTTAATAACATGCGCCTTACCCGTTTTCGCTGCAGCAGATTCGATGACATCCGGGTAAATAGTACCCTGGGCCAAGAAGTCAACGTCTTGAATCTTGGTTGCTTCTTCATCGAAGACTTCAATAAAGGTATTACCAATGATTTTTCGCTTTTTCTCGGGATCAGAAACACCTTCTAACTTACCCAAGAATAAGTCTTCAGCATCAGCACGAATGACTTTGACGCCCATGTTTTCGGCGAACATCTCCATCACCATGTCGCCTTCGTTCTTACGTAACAAGCCGTTATCGACAAAAACACAGGTTAACTGATCACCAATGGCTTTATGCAATAGCGCCGCAACCACTGAAGAATCAACACCTCCAGATAGACCTAGCAAGACCTTCTTATCACCCACTTGGGCACGAACTCGTTCAATCTGATCTTCAATAATCTTTGCTGGCGTCCAAAGTGATTCACAACCACAAATATCTTTTACAAAGTGACTTAAAATACGCTCACCCTGCAGGGTATGCGTTACTTCAGGGTGGAACTGGATACCAAAGAAATTCTTCTCTGCACAGTACATACCAGCAATAGGGCAAGATTCAGTTGAGGCCATCAACTCAAAACCTTCAGGCATCGCAGTAACTTTATCACCGTGGCTCATCCATACATCTAATAAGCGGTTTGCACCTTCAATGTGATCTGCAATATCTTTGAACAAAGCACTATCACCTTCAGATTTAATCTGGGCATAACCAAACTCTCGTACATCAGAGCTTTCAACCTTGCCGCCTAATTGTTCGGCCATAGTCTGCATGCCATAACAGATCCCTAAAACCGGCACACCCAAGCTATAAACAACTTCTGGTGCACGTGGAGAACCAGGCTCAGGCACAGACTCAGGCCCCCCCGCTAAGACAATACCCGTCGGCTTGTATTCACGGATCTCGGCTTCGTCCATATCCCAGGCACGAATCTCTGAGAAAACGCCCAGTTCACGCACTCGACGTGCGATTAACTGAGTGTACTGTGAACCAAAATCTAAAATTAGAATACGCTGTGCGTGAATATCTTGACGGTCTGTCATGGGATTAAATCAACCTCTTAGAAAGACAAAACGGGGCTCTACTAGAAGATGCCCCGCATAATATAAATAAAACTTAAAAAGTACTTAAAGCCTAGCCAACACGATAGTTAGGTGCTTCCTTGGTGATGGTCACATCGTGAACGTGGCTTTCTTTCATGCCCGCTGCGGTAATCTTGGTAAACTGCGGTACCGTGCGCATCGTTTCAATATCGCCACTACCTGTGTAGCCCATGCTAGAACGAAGCCCACCCATTAACTGGTGAATGATTGCAGTCATCGGCCCCTTACACGCTACACGACCTTCAATACCTTCAGGTACTAACTTGTCGACGCCAGATTTAATGTCCTGGAAGTAGCGATCACTAGAGCCTTGAGACTGGCCCATTGCTCCTAAAGAACCCATTCCCCGATAAGCCTTATAGCTTCGACCTTGGAATAATTCGATTTCACCAGGGGCTTCATCAGTACCGGCTAGCAAACTACCGATCATAATACTGTTTGCGCCAGCTACAATCGCTTTTGCAATATCACCAGAGAAACGGATACCACCATCAGCGATAACAGGCACATCAAGCTCTTTCAAAGCTGCACTAACATTAGCCACCGCAGAAACCTGAGGAACACCAATACCAGCCACAATTCGTGTCGTACAAATTGAGCCCGGGCCAATTCCGACTTTAACCGCATCTGCACCTGCTTCAGCCAATGCTATCGCCGCTTCAGCTGTTGCGATGTTACCACCAACCACTTGCACCTGCGGGTAGTTTTCTTTTACCCAGCGAACACGGTCAATAACGCCTTTAGAGTGTCCGTGTGCCGTATCGACAACAATCACGTCAACACCTGCCTGCACCAATGCATCAACGCGCTCTTCAGTGCCAGCACCCGTACCCACAGCAGCACCAACTCTGAGCTGTCCTGCTTCATCTTTACAAGCATTTGGATAGTCTTGCGACTTTTGGATATCTTTAACCGTTACAAGGCCGGTTAGTTCGAAACTATCGTTAACCACTAATACTTTTTCGATTCTGTGCTTATGCAGCAACTCGCGAATTTCGTCTGAAGTAGCGCCTTCTTTTACGGTCACCAGCTTATCTTTAGGTGTCATGATACTTGAGACTTTAGTATCCAAACTGCCTTCAAAGCGGATGTCACGGCCAGTGACAATACCGACCAAGTCTTTACCGTCAACAACCGGTAAACCTGAAATTTTGTTAGCTGCCGTCAGCTCTAACACTTCTCGTACCGTCATATTTGAAGCAACGGTAATAGGGTCTTTCACTACACCACTTTCAAATTTCTTAACAGCACGAACGGTTGCCGCCTGCTGCTCAGCGGTCATGTTTTTGTGAATGATACCAATGCCACCTTCCTGCGCCATGGCAATTGCCAAAGGAGCTTCAGTCACCGTATCCATCGCGGCAGATACCAGAGGAACATTCAAGGTGATGCCTTTCGTCAGGCGAGTTTTAAGAGAAACTTCGTTAGGAAGAACTTCGGAATAACCAGGAATCAAGAGAACGTCATCAAACGTCAGTGCGTCATGTGCGATCCGCAACATATGGGCCAACCTTTATGTCCAGATAAAACGCGGAATTATAATGCTTGAGGGGCTCTCCTTACAAGCATAATTGTAAATACCGCCAAAGCATTTTAAACTCGCCTCAACTTATCACCCAAATATGACATCGCAATGACTTACGCAGACTTCCCTTCCGACCCCAGTATTCCTGAGCATACACCTGCTAAACCCAAGGCACTGAGTGTCAGCGAACTTAACCGTCAAGTTAAACGAATGCTTGAAGTCAGCTACGCTCAAACCTGGGTAAGCGGAGAGATTACCGGGCTCTCAAGACCGCGCTCCGGCCATTGGTATTTCACGCTAAAAGACGACAAGGCCCAAATCCGCTGCGCCATGTTTAAAGGCTATAACCAACG
>NZ_LWFE01001160.1:0-5308 GCF_001635675.1 Oleiphilus sp. HI0061
TATGAACTATATAACTACTAGACAAGGAATCGACAGTGGATAAAAGGTTATTCTTTCTGATCAACATGGCTCAGCACCGAATGTTTAAGTTTGCAGATACCCAGTGCGAGCAACGCCTGGGGATTCCAGTCACTCAAGCTGCTGCACTGATGTTCATTGCTAAAAATGAAGGCTGTTTACAGAAAACGCTGTCACAAGCATTGGGTTTGAATAACTCTGCAGTCACCGGTTTGGTTGGCCGAATGCAAAAGAACGGCATTATTGAGCGCAAAGGATGTGCCGAAGACGGCAGAGCATCAAGGTTATTTTTGTCTGACGAGGGTAAAAATAAATTACCGATACTCTACCCACTTATCCAGCAAGTAAACGAGAAGCTCAGTGAAGAATTTTCAGAAGAAGAGCTTGAAACCGTCAGTCGCTTCCTAAACAAGGTGATCGACATTTTTAAATAAGTACGCGGTATTCAATATGAGTCAATTTCTAGCAATGTTCCAACAAATGGGCCCAGAGATGTTTTCGAAGGGCGTTGCTCAAATCGCACCTTACTTTGGGACAATTGACCCAGAAGTCATTGACCTTAAACCAGGCTATTGTGAAGTTAGCTTGAAAAACCAAAAGAAGGTGCACAACCATATCGGTACCGTTCATGCCATTGCAATGTGTAACGCTGCTGAATTAGCAGGCGGTATGACAACTGACGTCTCGATTCCCGCTGGTGCCCGATGGGTTCCTCAAGGTATGACTGTTGAATATATCGCAAAAGCTAAAACAGACCTTAAAGTTGTGTGTGAAGCGGCAGACGTCGATTTTTCACAGGAAGGCAAGGTAGTCGTGCCCGTAGCAGCGTATGACACAGAAGGAACCAAGTGCTTTACCGCTGATATTACGATGAATGTGAAGCATAAGTAGGTTGATTGCTCCGCCCATTCTTTAAACATAGGCAGAGGATTCCATTCCCTCGCAGGATCAACCCTTGCTTGCCCGTCTGCGAGCCGTGGAAGACTCTGCCTACAATCAATCAGTCTTAATAATCGTCGTTAACTGGATAGGCGATTGAACCAGCTTCTCTTTACCCTCAATCATTGGATAAAATACATAATAACCTTTGTCAGGTACTGAAGTAACCTTCCCTCCTTTTATGTAGAAAGGTTTATCAAAGCCCTGAATATGAACCTCATAATCCCCCCCCTAACATCGTATCCATCGTTCGACTGGCATTGTTAATTTTGTCGCAAGCACTCAAGCCTGCAAGCAACAATACAGTGACTAATATGCCAAACACCTTTTTCATACCTCGATCCCTTTCTTCATCATACTCGTTGTTAATTCAATATTTATTCAACACAAAAGGCACTGCTTCCTCAATCTCAAAAGCCAACTCAAGCAAGCGTTTATCTTCTCCAAACTGTGCAAAGAACTGGACGCCAACAGGCACCTGTTTTTGACTAACGCCAATAGGCAAAGCAATCGAAGGCGCGCCCGAGACATTGTGAATCGCACAATAAGGTACAAAATGCTTTAGGCGCTCTATAGCACTTTCAAATTCTACGTCAGGCGCAAGATAGCCTATTTTCGGCGGTGGGTGCCCTAAAACTGGCGATAACATAAGGTCATAGTTAGCCATTTCTTGTTGATAAACATTAGTAAAACCCAGTAAGCGTTTAATCGCTAAAGGCGCTTTAAGTATATGTTTTCGGAAGTGCTTACTTAACCCAAGGGTCAGCGGTTCGAGCTTTTTCTTATTTAACTTAGTACCAAACAGAACGCTACCTGTTGTAGAAAAAATCGACGCCATCATTCCCCAATAGAGCAAGAAGTCGTCCCCAAAAGCAGGGTCAAATGGAAACGAAACTTCTTCCACATCATGCCCTAAATCACTGCATATTCTGGCCGCCTGATGCACGGCTGCCGCATTGTCTGAATCACTATAAAGATGGCCAGGGCCATCTGTATAAAAGCCGATTCTAAGTCGCTTTTTAGCGGGGCCGGTGATTTCACCCAGCGCAGGTAGTTTTCGGTTGAGATAAAACTTTTCAGCTTCGGAATAAAACATCGCCGTATCGCGAACACTACGGCTTAGAATTCCCTGGTGCCCCAAATTGATAGGTAATAAATGGGACCCTTTCATATCGACTAAGCGACTTCTTGTAGGCTTCAGCCCTATTAGCCCGCAACATGCCGCAGGTATTCTGATAGAACCACCGCCATCATTCCCATGAGCAAAGGGCACAACGCCAGCTGCAACCATGGCGGCAGATCCGCCGGATGAACCGCCAGTTGAACGCTCAAGGTTCCACGGGTTAGAAGTCGAGCCAAAATAACTAGACTCAGTCGTAGCCGTTAAGCCAAACTCAGGCATTCGAGTTTTTCCTAGGGGCACGACGCCTAGCGACAGGAATTGACGTACGAAATCTGAAGATTTTGCTGCGGGTTTAGGTTTTAACGCTGCGGAACCATGAGCGGAGGGCACTCCGTTAAAGTCGTCATTATCTTTAATAAAGCTAGGGACACCGGAAAAATACCCTGAATTAGGCAACAATGCGTACCGTCGAGCCCTGTCATACATTTCCACAGCAAGACTGTTTAGGCTCGGCTCAACATGCATCGCGCGACTAATACTCGCTTCAACCGCCTCTTGGGCCGATATTTCTCTTTTACGAACCCTTTCGGCAATTCCTACTCCATCGAGTTCACCTAGAACATCTTCTGTATAGGCATTAATTGTTTTCGCCGATGGAATCATGCTGCGCTCATATATTAGGCATTGTATTGGCTGGAGGATACCGCTCCACCACTTCCAATCCAGTCCGTATGGAAAAACTCGCCTCGATCTCTATCAACCCGTTCATAAGTATGCGCACCGAAGTAATCACGTTGCGCTTGCAGCATATTTGCTGGCAATCTTCCGCAGGTGAAGGCATCAAAGAAAGACAAGCCTGACGCGGTACATTGCATTGGTAGCCCGATTTCAATCGCTTTACCCAAAACCCTGCGCCAGGAAGGAAGTGACTGCTTCAATAATTGTTGAAAATAGTCATCGATTCCTAAGAAAGAGAGCTCAGGGTTCTTTATAAAGGCGTCACGAATATTCTCTAGAAAACGACTTCGGATAATGCAACCTCCTCGCCACATTAAAGCAATATTCCCGAAGTTCAGATTCCAATCCAAGTTGTTTGAAACTTGCTTCATTAACATGAAACCTTGAGCATAAGAGATGATCTTAGACGCCAATAAGGACTCTCTCAACGCTTCAAGCCAATCGTCCTTATCTCCACCAACACTAGATATCTCACGCGCGAAAGCTGTTTCAGCAGCGATTCGCTCTTCTTTGAAACTGGAGATATATCGTGCAAAGACCGACTCACTAATCAAGCTCAAAGGTACACCGTTTTCAAGTGCGCTATTTGCAGTCAGTTTACCGGTTCCTTTCTGCCCTGCCGTATCAAGAATGCTCTCTACTAAGGGCTGCCCATCTTCATAAAAGCCAAGAATATTGGCTGTTATTTCAACTAAATAACTATCTAACTCTGTTTTATTCCATGCCGAGAAACTTTTCTGCATTTCAGGGTGATTCAAATTCAACCCACTCTTCATAAAATGATAAGCCTCAGAGATGAGCTGCATATCACCATATTCGATGCCATTGTGAACCATTTTCACAAAATGCCCTGCACCGCCCGAGCCAACCCAGTCGCAGCAAATTTCACCAGCATCGGTGCGCGCCGCAATAGCCTGAAATATAGGCTTTACTAGCGGCCAGGCTCGCTCATCACCACCAGGCATGATAGACGGCCCATAACGTGCACCTTCTTCACCACCGGAAACACCGATACCGAGATAGTGAATATTTTTTTCAGATAATGACTCTACTCGTCGAGCCGTGTCTCGATAGTCGGAGTTGCCCCCATCAATAATGACATCACCATCATCTAGCAAAGGAAGTAGCTGTTCAATGTAGGCATCCACCACCTCACCAGCTTTTACCATTAACATCACTTTACGAGGCGAGGAGAGCTTCGCCAGCATATCCTCAAGGCTATTTGCACCTTGTATTAGCGTATCAGCAGCAAGACCCTTGATAAACTCGGATACTTTGCTCTGCGTTCGGTTATACGCAACGACCCTGACACCGTGGTCATTCATATTCAGAACCAGGTTTTGCCCCATTACCGCTAGACCAATGACTGCAATGTCTGCTTTGTTATCCGCCATAATTATCCCTCGACTATTTCTTGTTTAATGCTCGCTAAGTTTAGCTGCCGATTCCGCATCTAAATACCACTCAACACACCCTGAGCTTGCAATAATTCGTGAAAAAATATTGGCTGCCGGGTAGCTTTTAGAGACTTCTGCCTGATCGACTATTTCTCGCACGACACTTGCCTTACTCTTACCCAAGGCAATAAATGTCACTCTCTTGGCACATGATATGACTGAAGCACTTAGCGAGATTCGCTCCTGCTTGGAGCTTGGTTGAGTCGCCTGAACGGCACTCTGAGCACAGTCGTAATCTGTTTGGCCAGGAAACAATGAGGCAGTATGTCCATCTTCCCCAATACCCAGCATAACCCAATCAAAAATAGGAAAGGCATTCACTCCATCAGATACTGATGGCAGACAAGCCAGCATTTCATCTTTGAATTCGATCAAGGCTTTTTCTTGCGCTAATTCACCATGAATGGGATGAATGTTACTCGCTGGAATTAGCACATGGCTAAACAACAGCCGCATGGCTTCACCATAATTGCTTTGCTCATCATTAGCCGACACACAACGTTCATCTCCCCACCAGAAATGTAAGTTCCGCCAAAGAATGCTATTTGCGTAATCACTGTGGGCTATGTAGCCAAAAATATGTTTGGGCGTTGTCCCGCCCGATAAAGCGATATGGATATCGGCGCCAGATTGGCTCAGAGCCAGCCACTGTTTGGCCACTACCTCTGCAAGCTCATCAGCTGATTCATAAATGCTTATAATAGAACCATCACTACTCGCATTCATACTGCCCCCTGCTTAAGAATTTTTTATCTCGCTATAACTCACAATAATGAGTATTGGCTAAATTTTTACACGGAAAACGCCAGGTACGGCCATCACGCCGAAGAAGGCTCTCGGCTTCTTTCGGCCCCCATGTACCACTCGCATAACCATGCAAGGCATGGTCGCCAGCTTGATATTTCAGAATAGGCTCGACAAACTGCCAACAGGATTGCACGGCGTCGCTACGAGCAAATAAGGTGGCATCGCCATTCAGTGCATCCAGTAACAAGCGCTCATAGGCATTCAGAATGCGTACACCATCACCTTC
>NZ_LWFE01001161.1:0-5546 GCF_001635675.1 Oleiphilus sp. HI0061
AAAATTGAAAGTCTTCAGGCAAGTCATTCGCAACGCTATTTTGCGGAAGAGAGCCTTTCTGTTCTAGTCGATCAAACAACCAGCCGGTGGTAATTGCCAATACCATCGACAGGGCAATAAACAAGAGGGTCCATGGCAGCCCTATGAGTGCCACCATGATTATCGTCAGTGATAGTGAGTTCCAAGGGCTGGCAATAAGAAATGCCATGACTTGGCCGAGACTGGCACCTTTGCGCCTTAGCTCCATGCCGACCATTAGTATTCCGTGACTACATAAATCGAGTAGTACGCCTGCCAATGTCGCGCGCCACAGACCTTTGACGGTGCCTCCTTTTCCCAGAATCGAGATGATAAATTCCTGGGGTATACGACTTAACACACCGACAAAAGCAATGGCGAGCAGTATGCTCCACCACATAGTGTTTAGCAGTTCTTGAACGCTGTGGGCAATGACACCATACCAGTTGTCATGAGAGGGTTCGCTGAGTGCCAACACATAGAAGATAATTGAAAGCGTTAAGCTCCCCCAGAGTAACCAGTCTCGCTTTTCTGGAGAGTCTTCACAGCAACTGTTAGTTGCGGGCTCGCTCGTTGCCTTACTACTGCTGGAGCAGCATGACGTAGTATGTACGGGCTGTTTTTCTTTGCTGCAACAACTTGAACTACTTTCAGGCTTTTCAGGGTTATTTTTTTCAGAACTAGAGCCGCAGCAGCTTGATTTCGTTTCTTTCATAGCTTTACCCCTCCCTGTGTCGTTAGTTGCTCTGGTGCCTCGCTAAGCTTATCAAGAATAGCGCAGTGAGGGTCATTGTTAGATTGGCATTGGCTAGCGAGGTCTAGCAGGCACTGGTGCATCAGCCTAAGCTCAGCTATTTGCTCTTCAACTAATTTTGCTTTGTCCAAGACGAGGGATTTAACCTCGTGACTTTGTCGGCCTTTATTATTGAAAAGATCAAGCAAGTGGCGACACTCATCAATATTGAAGCCTGTCTTTCGGGCGCGCTGGATAAACTGGAGCTGTTCCAGATCTTGTTCTGAATATTGTCGATAGCCGTTGGCAGAGCGCGAGCTAGGATGAACCAGGTCGATCTCTTCGTAGTAGCGAATGGTTTTAGAATTAAGGCCTGTTAGCTTTGATATCGCGCCGATATTCATCGTGCTACTCCTATATAAATTGATCTAATATGGAATAGCATAAACCTTACAGCTACGGTAAGGTCAATACAAATTTATTGAATTCGAAATTTATGACGAAAGTGGTCAGTGTAGGTGGGTATGACCATAGTCAAAATAACTCAAGTAGACAGAGCCTTCCATGGCTCGCTGGCGGCTTAGGGCTGGTTGGTTTCATGTGAGGAATGGCGTTCTCAGCCTAAGAATGAATAAGCCTCAACCACGACGCCATGCATGAAATTTCTCAAGAAACTGCAATACCTTCTCAGGCGCGTTGGCTTTTTTCCAGTTACCAGCGACAAACTTATTGGTTTCCGCCAGGGTTGGGTAGATATGAATCGTGCCCAGGATCTTATTCAGACCTAAGCCATGCTTCATTGCCGTCACGTATTCAGCAATAATATCCCCGGCATGATGACCGACAATCGTTACCCCAAGAATTTTATCTTTCCCGGGGACGGTTAGCACCTTGATAAAACCATGAGCCTCACCATCGGCAATAGCTCGGTCTAAATCATCAATATCATAACGGCTTACATCATAAGCAATACCTTGTGCTTTGGCTTCCTGTTCGTTGATGCCGACACGGGCCACTTCCGGGTCTGAAAAAGTCGCCCAGGGAATGACGCGATAGTCTGCCTTGAACTTCTTGAATAAACCGAATAAACCGTTCACAGCGGTATACCAGGCTTGGTGAGAGGCCGTGTGCGTGAACTGATAAGGCCCGGCCACATCGCCGCACGCATAGATATTGGGGAAGCGCGTTTGAAGGAATTCGTTCACCTCTATCGTGCCTTTATCCGTTAAGGGGATATTCAATTTATCTAAACCAAAGCCCTCTGTATTCGCTTTACGTCCGACTGCCAATAGCAACACATCATATTCAATTCGCTGTTCAGTGCCGTCAATGTCGGTGCACAACAGAACTTTTTGGCCATTATCAGTAATAAACTCTGTTGGCTGATGGTTTAATCTAAGATCAATGCCTTCCTCAATAAAGCGCTTTTGAACCTCTGCGCTCACGTCTTCATCTTCTCGTGGCATGATGCGGGCAGAGCGGTCCACTTGAATCACCTGCACTCCAAGGCGCTGGAAGCTCTGGGCCATTTCACAGCCGATAGGCCCACCACCGATGATCAGCATGCGGCCTGGTTTCTCTCTAAGTTCCCATATCGTATCGGAAGTCAAATAACCTGTATCTTCAATGCCCTTAATCGCAGGAACAAAAGGCCGCGCTCCCGTGGAGATAACGATGTTACGCGTGGTGATCGTTTCACCATTAACTTTTACTCTAAAAGGGTCAATGATTTCTGCGCTGCCGGTAATGCAGTCAACACCGAGTCCCGTGAATCGCTCGATAGAGTCGTGAGGCTCAATGGTTTTAATAATCGATTGAATGCGTTCCATTACCGCAGGAAAGTCGACCTCGATATTTTCATTTGATAGACCAAATTCCTCAGCACGCTCATGGTACTTTGCCATTTTAGCCGAACGAATGAGTGCTTTACTGGGGACACAACCGGTATTTAAGCAGTCGCCGCCCATTTTATGACGCTCAATAAGAGAGACTTTTGCTTTGGTTGCTGCAGCGATCAATGAAGTAACCAGTCCTGCTGAACCTGCACCGATAACGACCATATTGGTGTCAAATTTAGACGGCTTGTCATAGTTAGCGAAAACCTTTTTAGCTTGTATGCTTTCCATTAACTTCTTGGCCAAAATAGGGAATAGGCCGAGTAGAGCAAAAGCAAACAATAAACCGGGTGATAGGATGCCTGATAGAGAATCAATCTGACCAAGCTGAGTACCGGTATAAACGTAAACAAGGGTGCCTGGGAGCATGCCGAGCTGGCTGATCAAAAAGAATTGGCGAGTCTTGATTGGCGTTAAACCCATCACTAAGTTAATAACGAAAAACGGGAATAAAGGCACAAGGCGTAAGCCAAACAGATAAAACGCGCCTTCTTTTTCAATGCCTGCATTAATTGACTTAAGGGAGTCAGCAAACTTTTTTTGTACACTTTCTTTCAGTAGTGTTCGAGAAACTAGAAAGGCTAGTGTTGCACCGATTGTACTGGCAAAGGACACCAGAATCGTTCCCTGTAACAAACCGAAGATTGCACCGCCTGCAAGTGTCATTACTGCGGCGCCAGGCAAGGAGAGAGCAGTCACAGCAATATAGATCATGACGAATATGCCAGCACTGAGTATTGCATTTTGCGAATGAAAGTCACTGATAGCCTGTTGTTGAGACTTAAAGTAGTCGAGGCTCAAGTACTGGGCAAGGTCGAAGAAAAAAAAGCAGCCAATGAGAATAACGAGCGCGACAATAAGAAGTCTTTTCTTTTTATCCATAAATCTGTATCTACCTTCAAAATGGTGGTTATTTGAATGAAGTCTAATAAGGAGTGCGTTTGTTCAGACTGCAGCTATGTCTTAAGAGTTCAATTTAATAAGTAACTATATGTTAAGAAGGGCTAGTCTACCGAGATATTTACATTGTGTGCAATATAAATATCTCCATCGGGAGATAGCTCCTCAATTGATCTATGTCAGTTGATGGTAACTTTAATTATTTGAAAATGATTCCTATTAAGGTATAATGCTCGCAACTCTAGCAAGTGGTGATCATATGTTGGTTTGTGTTTGTAATGGTATTAGCGATAAAGATATTGATTCTGCTATTCATGAGGGTGCGACAGAATGTAAGGTGATCAGGGACTCGCTAGGTATTGGCAAGTGCTGTGGTCAATGTACCACTTATGCTAAAGACTTAATCAGTGAAAAAATGACCAGTATGCAAAATACTGCGGCTATGCAGCTTGCCTTAGAGGTTCGTGTTTAAGCAGTCTTTCTCCTTTCCTTTCCTTTCCTTTCCTTTCCTTTCCTTTCCCTTCGATTCTATCTAGCCTATCCAGTATCAAACCTTAAAAACTTAATGATAACTATTTAGTTTATTAAGTCTGTGATTATTAAAGCAATTACGTGCCTTTTGAATTTAAAAAGTAATATACTCATCGCACCACACTGATAAAAAAGGGGGCGTGATAATGCAAGGCGACAAACAAGTTATTCAACACCTTAATAAAATCCTGGGCAATGAGCTTATAGCGATTAATCAATACTTTTTGCATGCTCGTATGTTTAAAAACTGGGGCCTCGAAGGCCTAGATAAAAAAGAATATAAAAAATCTATCAAAGATATGAAGCAGGCAGATGAGCTGATTGAGCGCATTCTGTTTTTGGAAGGTATCCCCAACCTGCAAAAGTTAGGCAAATTATTAATAGGCGAGAACACTCAAGAAATGCTGGAGTGCGACCTCAAATTAGAACAAAGCTCCATTGCCGACTTACGCGAAGCGATCGCTTATTGTGAATCAGTATCAGACTACGTCACCCGTGATAAGCTTCGAGAAATTCTTGCAGAAGAAGAGGAGTATCTAGATTGGTTGGAAACTCAGCTTGATCTGATCGATAAAGTGACGATCGAGAACTATATGCAATCAATGATTGAAGATGATTAAGGGGGTGAAATATGAAAGGTTCAGATAAAGTTATAGCAGAATTAAATCACTTGTTAGCGGGTGAGCTAACGGCAATAGACCAATACTTTGTTCACTCTCGAATTTATGAAGATATGGGCTTAGATAAGCTTTATGAACGTTTGGATCATGAGCGTGAAGAAGAGACAGATCACGCAGACCAAATGATCAAACGGATTTTGTTCTTGGAAGGGCATCCAGACTTGGCAACGCGTGAGCCGCTAAATGTCGGTAAAACAGTTTCGGAAATGCTACAGAATGACTTGAATGTAGAATACTCAGTAATTAAAAACCTTAAGGCAGCGATTGCTTTGTGTGAGTCTGAGCAAGATTACGAAACCCGTGCAATGCTGGTTAAGCAGTTAGAAGACTCAGAAGAAGATCATGCTTATTGGCTAGAGAAGCAATTGGGCTTGATTGATAAGATTGGGCTTCAAAATTACTTACAGTCGCAGATGTAAGCTTCGAATAGCATAATGAGTGTAAGTAGGGCCGTCATTTGTGACGGCTTTTTTGTTTGTTTGATATAAACGTTAATCCCCAACTGAATCCAAATACTTTCTTTCTAAAATATCCCTAAATAGGTAGGGGGTATTTCTAATTTTGTCCTATATTTATAGTGCTAAATAAGCAATTCACCCCAAAATAGACAGATTCATTCAAGGAAATGGGCCGACATGACGATAACTAGTCTATAGCTTGCTCACTACACACTATCTAAAAATAACGCGCTTAAAAAATACTTAGGGTGTCTCTATGAAGATCAATATGCCGGTGACTGACAATGAAGTCATGATGACCGAAGGTCAGACCTTGGTCTCAAAAACCAAT
>NZ_LWFE01001162.1:0-3453 GCF_001635675.1 Oleiphilus sp. HI0061
TTGAAGCTTAGGCCTGTTAGGTTTTTAAATAAAGGGCCAGAGCCGATCGCACGGTTAGATAAAACTTCCCGGTCACCACTGCTTAAATCAACTGATATTATCGCCTTGAGTTTCTGGTCAGCGATGTAGGCGGTATTCTGTGCAAGGTTCAAATCGATTGCTATTGGGTTGAGCAGGTTAAGCCCCGAGCCAACATCGATCGAAGATACGATTTCAGCGTTTTCTGACTCGGCGTTCCAACGGATGACGGCATTTAAGGCGCTATCGACTGCGTAGATTGATGTGTTTTGCTGGTCGTAAGTGATGTCGCTTGGCTTGGATAGTTTTGATGTTGAGTTTCGAGACAAGCGTTTGTTAGCCGCGATATCAGTTTCGTAGCTGTTTAGATTTACTGATTGAATTCTATCCAGGTAAATGTCACTCACAAGTAATTGGTTGCTCTCTGGCTTAAGTGCTAGCCCTGATGGAAGCTTAAGCTCTGTTGCGCCTAGTCTAGGGGAGGGGGTAATTAAGTTTCTGTCGCCACTAGCTAGGTCAATTTCCCAGATATTTTTTTGCTCGCGCATGCTAACCCATACACTTGATTGAGAGGCGTTAATCTCCAGGTCGACTGGGTTCAATATAGCGGGGCCTGAGCCTAGTTCGAGGTTCGAGTTCGACGCAGAGATAACTTTACGGCTACCTGTCTGTAAGTCGACTTCAAATAGCGCATTGTGATGCCCTTCGGTAATCAAAGCCATATTATTGCCAATGTGCTGAATCGATGTAGGTGCTTCAAGGTTTGGGCCACTACCGTAGCGGTTGCTAACAAAAAGTTCGCGCTGACCTGAAGAAAAGGCAACTGAGAATACGACCTTAAGCTCGGTGTCGTTTACAAGTAATCGTTCATTTTGCTGATCGACGACCAGCTGTTTAAACGTTTTGAACTCTTCACCCTTACCATCGTTTGCTTGGCTCAGTATCGTTCGGTCACCAGTCTCGACATCAATCTCGATAATTGATTTTGAGTCTTCATCAATTAGCCATAATTTGGTCTTTGTGGTGAGCTCCTGGTCTATATCAGTGACTTCAACAACCCCTGCAGCAATATCCGATATGTATGAGAAAGAGCCCGAGGCGCTACCTTGCTCACTTGAAGAAATGATTGAGCTTGTACCTGTTTCTATATCAATGGATAGAACCGTATTATTGCCATTGTCAGAACAGTAGAGCACACCATTGTGAAATACGATTGCAGTTGGTTTTAGTAATTCAAGGCCGGGATTAGCATTGTCTGAGAGGATGGGCCAGCGATTAGGACTTAACTGCTCGTCGATATCAAACACTTTAATGATTGCACCACTTTCTGAATTTTCATTCGCCATCAACAGGTAGAGGATGCCGCCGTCGCTATCGATGGATATATCAATAACATTGTTTAGGCCGTTGGCCAGAGTGGTTAAATTACCGCTGGGGTATTGGCGAGCGAGAATAGCTTGTGAAACTGGCTGCGTTTCCCTTACATCAAGAATAAGTTCTCGCTCTTGGTTTGTGTCAAAAACAGTTGTTTGAGGTTTGATTAGGCTTTCGCTGTCATTTGCAGCATACAAGGTTAGTCTTGGTGAGTTTATATCTGTAGCGTAAGTCTTAAGCTTATTTGCATCGCTTATTAATAATTTATTATCAGAGGTGATAGCCAGGTGGCTTGGTTCTTCAAAAATCTCATCGATTCTTGTAACCCTTAAGTCAAACTTATCTTCGCGTTTATTGCCTGCACCATCAATTGTATTGATGTTCAGTTCACCGATATCAGGTTCGGTTGGAAGATCTACACGCCAGTTTG
This sequence comes from Oleiphilus sp. HI0061, assembly GCF_001635675.1. Classification (NCBI taxonomy): domain Bacteria; kingdom Pseudomonadati; phylum Pseudomonadota; class Gammaproteobacteria; order Oceanospirillales; family Oleiphilaceae; genus Oleiphilus; species Oleiphilus sp. HI0061. The sequence goes on from NZ_LWFE01001162.1 coordinate 1,823, forward strand.
CGTAATTATCATCACTCGTAACTGGTTCACCATTTACTGTGACGCTTTCGATACCACTATGCTCATCATAACTGGAGCCGCTAATTGTCACCACTGAGTTAGTCGTTGTTCTACTGTAGGTAGGTGATGTGAGCGTTGTTGTTGGCTCCGCTTTATCTCCACCGGAGTTACTACCTCCATCACAGCCAAACAAGGAGAGCGCCATTATCGGCAGGCTCACCTGTAGAGAGCGTTTAAAATTGATTCCATTAAGCAACTTGTTCATATCTATATTCTTTAGCCGGGATATCTGATTGGTTGGCACCAAGCTCGATTTTAGCGCTTGGTGCCTTTGCACAATAAACTTAGTACAGTGCTAACTATTGGATTATCGTTTCAAGAGCCCAGGTGTTTAGCGTTCCTGAGTTGGTGATCGTTGCTTTATCCTCTACTTTGAGTGTCCAGACACCTTGAGTAGACTCACCGTTAAATGCGCTTAAGGCGTTGTGAGGAATAACTGTGCCGCCGATACCGGGGGAAGAGTTACAAACGTTCTCTACAGCGGAGCTTCCCTGATCATCGAATGTTGCGTCGACATCATCGTTGGCGCAACCGAAATCGAACCAGCCGCCGGTTGTTCCAGGTCGGTCCATAATTACAACAGATGTGCCTGCAGGGCTTGTGAGCGTTAGGATCAGGTCTCCTGGTCGGCCATGCGATATATCAATCATAACATTAAGGTCAGCTAACTGACGGTCATCGGATATAGTCATACTGGTTGAGTTCGATGATGACCCCGCATCCAGTCCTGGGCTTGCACTAAATGTTTTAACAAGTGGAATGACTGTGACGGTGCGGGTTTGGGTTAATGCGCTATTCCCCGCCGCGTCAGTGACATTAAAGTGAACTTGATAACTGCCTGGTGTCGACATATCTAGCCCGCTTGTATCAATACTTACGTTCGATGATATGTCGCCATCGATGTTATCAGTTGCTGAAACCCCCAGGTCGCTATAAACATGTCCTTGAATAACTTCAACTGGATTGTCTCCTAGTACTGAAATACTAGGGGGGGTGGTATCGACTACATGTACTGTTCTCGTCACGGTTGTAGCATCGTTACCTTGAGCATCGGCGACATCATAGCTTAATGTGTAAGTGCCAGCGATATTCTCGTTTACATCTCCCGATACAAAGATACTAGAGGATATATCGCTACCGAAATCACTCGCGGTCGCGCCTGCATCAATGTAAGTCGTTCCTTGCTCATGATAGGTTGGGTCCGAGCCTAATAGGCTTATGACCGGTGCGGTAGTATCTTGAACGATAACTGTTCTTGTCACCGTTAGGGCAGCATTACCCGACAAGTCCGAGACATTATAAGTTACCTGATAGCTTCCTACGGCGTTCGTTGCGACGAATCCTGAAATGGCGATAGAAGCTGATAAATCACCATCAACGCCATCGACTGCAGTTGCGCCAGGCTCGAAATAGGTGCCACCCAGTTCAATTAAGATTGGGTTGTTTCCAAGTAAGGAGATAACCGGTGGAACGGTATCGCTACTAGTGTTATCGATTACATTGACTTGGCGGGTAGCATTACCAACATTACCCTCGCTGTCACTGACACTATAGCTAATGGTGTACGTTCC
>NZ_LWFE01001163.1:0-2370 GCF_001635675.1 Oleiphilus sp. HI0061
TCTTCAATTGAGTCAATATCAAGCTGGTTCTCGATAGCCAGGTCATTTCGTTTCGCTAGCAGCGTTTCTAGTGGGTGAGAGCTAAAGAGCTGGGTGATTGAAGCTATTTCAAAGCCTAGTTCGTTATTATAAGTCTCGAATAGCAGTTCTAATAAGGCTTCATCTTCATCTAGGCCATCAATAAAAACTGTTTGGCCATCCAAGTCCTGGTTTAGTTCTCGAATTACGTCAGGCCCGGAAACACCTTGATCAAAAAGAAATTGAAGATCTACGGTGCTGTCGGTATTGTCCCAAGGGTCCCATTCGTCATCAGGGATAATAAGTACAGACTTGATTTGGCCGTTGGCTAGTGACCAGGTAATTGCAGTTGGAAAACCGCCTTCATCTGGTGTGCTGTATTCAATATCGATAAAAGAAGGGAATTCCATATTAGATAGATAAGACCATGCTTGTTAAAAGCCTGAATTTTCTATTGTTCAGTGTCGTGAGTCAAAAGAAATATTTGAATATACGCTATCTGATTTGATTTTTTGTCTACACTTAGGAGTATTAAATTTAGGAACAGTGAAGTAAGTGTTTTATGAGTGAGTTGCAAAGACAAATTCAGCTAGCCAAATACTATCGCAATCTGCGCTTTTTGGTTGTCGATGATTTCGAAAACTTTCGTCTTTCAATACGCCAAATGATCAGAGCGTTTGGGGTTGAGAGTATCGAGGTAACGGGGAATGGTGAAGACGCCGTTGCTCGTTGTGAGCATGAAGAGTTTGATATTATTTTGTGCGACTATAACCTAGGCCCCGGAAAGAGCGGGCAACAGGTTCTGGAAGAACTTCGTCACAATAAAATTCTTAAGCATACAGGCATATTCATACTCATCACGGCAGAAACTTCTAAAGATATGGTCATGGGAGCGCTTGAATACTTGCCTGATGGCTACATCACAAAGCCTATTACAAAAGCCGTTTTACAAAAACGTTTGGATGCAATGATCGAGCAGCGTGAGGTATTGAAACCTATTAATGAGGCGATTGATGCTGAAAACCTCCCCAAAGCGATCGAACTAATCAATAAAGAGGTTCGCTACGAAACTAAATATATCACCTGGTGTATGCGCAAGCTTGCTAGTCTTTATTTTCAGATGGGTGAGAACGAACGCGCAGCGAAGATATATCGTGACGTGTTATCGACACGTGATATTGGTTGGGCAAGGCTTGGTTTAAGCAAGGTGCAAGTTGCTTTGGGTGACTATGAAGGCGCTATCAAGGGGCTTCAAGGCTTATTAGCAGGTAACCCGAACTTAATTGAAGCCTATGATACCTTGGCCGAAGCGCAACTAAAGCATGGGAAGGCCCGCGATGCGCAAAAAACTTTGGCAAAGGCTGTTGATATTTCACCGCATGCTATTCTGCGTCAGCAGAAACTTGCTGAAGTTTGCTCTAAAAATAAAGATGTTGAAGGCGCTGCGGATGCTTTTTGTCAAAGTGTAAAGTTGGGGCACAATTCTGTACACGAGTCTTCTGAAAATTATTTAAGTTTAGGTCGCTGCCTTTCTGATTTGGCTGAAGGTGATACGTCGGATAATGGTAAAAAACAGGCAAAAGAAGCTGTTCATATTCTAGGGCGTGCTAGTAAGAAATTTAAGGATGATGTCAATGTTCAGGCTAGTGCATTATTGATCGAGGCCCGTGTTCACAAAGGGCAGGGTGATGACAAAAAGTCTCAGGCTGCACTGGATAAAGCCCAGGAAACAATGGATGTATCGAGCGCCTCAGCTGAAACAACCTTGGAGTTTGCTAAAACACTCTACAGTATGGGAGACGAGACCGAAGCCGAGAAGGTATTAAGTGATTTGGCAGAGCGTCACTCGGACGACAAGGGTGTCATGAACAATATTGAAGAGTTGCTTGATGAGCCTGTTAGCCTTCAGAAAAGGGTTAAAGCTAGAAAGCTTAACAAGAGTGGTATTACTGCATTTGAAGAGGGTGATCTGGACGAAGCGATTCGCGTTTTTGATGAGGCGCTTCAGGTTACGCCAAAACACCCAGCCCTTAACCTTAATACCGTCCAGGTAATGCTAAAACAAATTCGACAGCAAGGTGGCAACCCTCAGCTCAAAGCAAAGTGTGAGCAATGCTTGGACAATGTTAAGCATATTCCTGCTCAGCATAGGCAATACAAACGCTTCCAAAGTTTACAAACGAAGGTTAAGGCACTGTCCTAGTCGTAGGTAACAGTGGGTATCGCAAGTCCTGGCTTCAATTGTATGGGAATAATCTGTTGCAACGTGTAATTTCCACTTGAGCCTGACTCATTTGCTCGCTATTATTCCTGCGCCTATTTTTCCGCCCTTAGCTCAGCTGGATAGAGCGT
>NZ_LWFE01001164.1:0-3551 GCF_001635675.1 Oleiphilus sp. HI0061
ATTTATGAAGAACTGGTTCAAGGGCATGCTAAATGCCACAAACCAGCACCTCAGATCATAGGTTTACCACATTAAGTCATCAGGTATTTGATAATCTTTATACGGATCATCTTCTTCTATTTCTGTATCTTGCGGCTGTGACTTCTCCATGTGGTAGACAATCGCTGCCTCATCTCTCTCTATTATTTTAGTGGCCGCTGTTGCAGGTATTAAGATAAAACTTTCATCTAAATTGGCTATTGCTAACCTGCCTTTCAATAAATGAGTTTGTTGCTGTTCTGATATATAGACCTTTTTGATCTTTTTATCGACAGCAAATTGAAATCCAATATCGTCACCTTCACTAGGTACGGTGTTCATTTCAATTAATTGTTTTACCTGAGCCTTAATTGCTTTTCGATTCTGCTCTTCCAGCTTCGCCTGATTCAGTGCTTTGTCTCTTTCAGCTTTTTCTTTTTTCTGCTGAGCTATTCGCGCTTCGGCTTCGTTTTGTACTGCTTGGCCTTTTGGAGTTTGCTTACGTTGAACACGTTTCTCTTTCTGAATATTTTTTGCTTTTTTCTTATCTACCAGGCCAGCACCTAATAGTTGCTCTTGTAATGACTTTGCCATCAAACCCTCTCTTGAACGATGTTTAGATGTTACTTCGAATAAGATAAATACTATCATAATTCGCTCTAAACCTAGATTTCTAGAATGATTTTGAATGCGCCTTTGCAAATAAAACATACAATTTACGACCCCTAAACTTTACAATGTAAATATTGCTGGGTAAAGTACACTTACACTGTAAAGTTTAGATACTTTGTTAGTACTAGTATTTTCTTGGCATTTTATATAAACGTGGAGAACTTAAAACAATGAAACACTATGATGCAGTAGTGATTGGCGCAGGAAATGGCGGACTAACCGCTGCCGCGACACTGCAAAAGAATGGATGTAACACCTTACTTGTTGAGCGCCATAATGTTCCGGGTGGATGCGGTACATCTTTCGTCCGCGGAGATTTCGAATTTGAAGTCGCTTTGCATCAGTTAAGTGGCGTTGGGACAGAAGACAGACCTTTCCTTATGAGAAAAATGTTCAAGGATTTGGATGTACTCGATAAAGTTGAACTGGTTCAGGAAGAGGAGCTATATCGATTAATTGTCCCAGGGAAACAAGATATTACACTTCCCGCGAGTTGGTCAGGCATTCAAAAAGTTCTAAAACAAAATTTTCCTGATGACAGTGATGCTATCACCCGCTTCTTTGATCTAGGAAGCAAGGTTGCTATGGAGTATTACATGGCCTTGCAACAGGTTAGGCGTAGTAATGACGAAAAGCTATTAGAGTCTCAATGTAAACACTTTGCTGCCTACGGTTTAAGAACTACCGATGAAGTATTGAATGAATTCTTCAGCAATAAAGAACTGATCAATACGATCACTCCCTATTGGAGTTATGTCGGTATCCCAACCAATGAATTAGTGTTTGCAGAATTTATTGGAATGCTTTTCGCCTATTGTACCTTCAAACCTTGGCACTTTAAGGGTGGATCTCAGAGTGTTTCTAGCGCAATTATCGATTCGTTTGTTGAAGCCGGAGGGTGCGTAAAGTTTAGTTGTGGTGCGAAGAAAATACATACCGCTGATAATAAGGTTCATGCTATTACACTCGAAGATGGCCAAACCGTAAGCTGTAATTATGTTGTTTCGAACGCCAGCCCACTGATCACCTTCAATGAACTCCTCGATCTTGAAAAGCCACCTATTCAGATCCAACAAGATTTTAAATCTAGACGCAAAGGTGTTTCTGCTGTTTGCTTGTATTTAGGTTTAGATTGTAAGCCAGAGGATATCGGTATTACATCTGCCGCTACCTTCGTAATTGATGGTGACAACCAGGATATTGACGAAACAGAACTATATAAAATGACCGCACCGAAATGGGTAATGGTCACCTGCTACAACTTCATTGACGAAGATTTGGCCCCCAAGGGAAAAAGCGTCATAACTCTTGTAGCACTTCAATACGGCGAAGCATGGCAAGCACTTAGCCCTGAAGATTATGCTGAAGCAAAGTATGACTACGCACAAAAGCTCATTGATCATGTTGAAAAGGCTTACCCAAATCTCAGCCAGTATATTGAAGTTGCTGAGGTAGCGACTCCTTTAACTATGATGCGTTATTTGAACTCACCTGACGGCGCTATTTATGGCTTTAAACAACATATTCAGGATTCTCTCTTATTACGCGACCAATTGAGTGGTATTGAAGGTTTGTATTCCGCAGGAAGTTGGACAGCGCAAGGAGGTTTTCAACCGACCTATATGGCCGGTGAATCAACGGCAAAAAGTATATTGCGTAAAATTAAAAAGTCACAAACGGAGGCTCAACATGCATAAAAATCGCAGCGCAGAACAAAACGTATTAGATGGTGTCGTTGGCTACGTTGAAGCCGTAAAAAAGAAAACCGAGATAGAGCTTAGTGGAAGCGACTTTAGCGAAGAGAAAGGTGCTACGCAAAAGACTATCGACAGTCTACATCCTAAACGCCTTCGTTTACTTGTTACCGATATTTTTACTGATACGCCATCCACGAATACTATTCGTGTCAAAGCACTTGATGGTTACCTTCCCCCTTTTCAAGCAGGTCAGTATATTAACGTTTTTGTTGAGATAAATGGTTCGCCAACTGCCAGACCTTATGCGATGTCTTCCTCTCCCACTGAACGAGACTATTATGACCTGACCGTTAAAAAGGCTCATAGCGGTTTCGTTAGCCATTATTTAGTTGATGATCTGAAGCCTGGTCAAGAGCTTACTAGCACCGGCCCAATGGGAAGCTTTCATCATAATCCACTATTCCATGGTAATGATCTAGTATTCTTCGCTGGCGGATCCGGGATTGCACCTGCACGTAGTATGATCAAACATATCATCGCTAAAGATCTCCCTCATACCATGCATATTATCTACAGCAATAGTTTCGAGGAGGATGTAATATTCGCAAAGGAAATTCGCTCCTATGCCAAACAGAATCACAATATAAAACTTACAGAATTAATCTCAAGGCCAAGTGAAAGTTATCAAGGCATCGGCGGACGTGTTACTGAAGAGCTTGTTTCATCTTCACTGAGCAACTTAAGCTCAAAGATGTTTTACATATGCGGCCCAACACCCTTTAATGAAAGCTGTGTCGAAATACTTAAAAACTTAGGTGTAAAAGAGCGTCGTATGCTTGTAGAGCTAAACGGCCCTCCTAAGAAACCTGAAACACAGTAAGCGTCTAGCCAAGCACACATAATACCAAACCCAACAATTAATTACGCTAGTTCCAAAATTCACAAGGAACTAGCACATGACTAAAAAGAACACCAAGAAAGCCAAACACGACTGGCCAAGTATCTTCGATTATCAAAAAGAGAGCGGGTTAACGGTTGCAGAATTCTGCTCCATACATAAAATCAGCACCTCTTCGTTCTACCTCAATAAGCACCGACGCTCGACAGGCAATAATTTTGTCGAAGCGAAAGTTGTTCGGCAAGTGTCTGAACAAGTCACACAGA
>NZ_LWFE01001165.1:0-3103 GCF_001635675.1 Oleiphilus sp. HI0061
AGCAAAGTGATTATCACTCATCTTGAGGTTATGAATAGTCTCTTTATGCTCTGGCAACTCATGAACTAGATCGTGCTTTTCTAACATAGATATATATCTCCTTAGAGGGATTGTTTTTTATCATCTTTTCATAACTCCACTTTATATGAGCCTTAGTCCAAACGAGATGATCTAGGTCAAACAATTAGGTATCTTGAAAATCTTTCTATTGTCAGCCTAGATCAGGCCTAAACGTGAGTTTTCTATACATCAGGTAAAGACTTGTAAGCAAGTCGTGAAATCTAGTCAAATCCGCCTATACCCATTACTCAAACCTAAGAACAGCCTATACACTGAAGTCATTGTTTATGAATAGTTCTTCCAAAAAGCATAAGCACTATGGAAAGACTAAAACCAAATCAGGAAAGAATATGCTAAAAAGAATCATTGCTGTCAGCAGCCTGCTGTTTGCTGCGTCAAGCGTCAATGCAGGCCTCATTAACCCGACCGGCAATGCCGACGGGCTAAACTTTAGCTGGTCGCAACAAGAGTCTGATCAGCTTCAAACGTTTGATGAACAACAGGGCGTTGCGATAGCTCATCAACAGGTTCAAGTTGACTACTTGCTTGGGAGTAACCTGTTCGTTGGTGATACCTTAAGAGGTCAGCAAACTGGCAAAAATTCACCTTACCTAAGTGCAGGCAGTTACAGTTCTCACCTGATTCACTTTGACCCACTAGGCACCTCGAGCGGTAAAGAGACCAAGCAATTAATTGAGTTTGATAGTGACATTGTTGCGATCATCCTCAACGGTAAAAAACTCAATGCGTCGGACAATATATTTGGTGGTACGGGGGCCAATTACGAGACATCAACTTCTCGAAAGTGGGAAAGTAACGATTTTCTAACATTTACTAGCTCCCAGTCGATACTGGTTGATCGCGCAACGGTAGGTCGCTACTGGATTGATGATGCGCGCATCATTACCCAAAGCGTATCAGAACCCTCTTCTATTGCCTTGCTTGGCCTAGGTCTTCTTGGCTTAGTGGGTATTCGTCGCAAGAAAATCTAAGTCTCCTCATCGCAATCATTACCCTGCTTCGAACGATTTAGTCAATTAGTCTGGAGCAGGGATTGCCAAGCCTGCCTTTTTTAGCTAACGTCTAGCCCATTCAGATCGACCCCGTTTTTACTAATTAAGGCTATTTGTATGGCACAGTACGTATTCACCATGAATCGCGTGGGAAAAGTTGTCCCACCTAAGAAAGAAATCCTCAAAGATATCTCCCTTTCATTTTTCCCTGGCGCCAAAATTGGTGTATTGGGTCTTAATGGTGCGGGTAAATCAACACTACTAAGAATTATGGCGGGCGTTGATAAAGACTATATTGGTGAAGCCCGCCCTCAGCCGGGTATCAATATTGGCTACCTCGCTCAGGAGCCTGAACTTAACGAAGAAGCAACGGTCAGAGACAACGTTGAAGAAGGCGTGAGTGAGATTAAAAATGCGTTAACTCGCCTAGATCAAGTTTATGCAGAGTACGCTGAAGAAGGTGCAGATTTCGATGCTCTAGCCGCAGAACAAGCCAAGCTAGAAGCAATCATTGAAACCGGTGATGGTCATAATCTGGAAAGAACACTGGAAGTCGCTGCTGATGCCTTAAGACTGCCACCATGGGATGCTGAAGTTAAACATTTATCAGGTGGTGAAAAGCGTCGTGTCGCTCTTTGCCGTCTATTACTTTCTAAGCCGGACATGCTGCTTCTTGATGAACCGACCAACCACCTTGATGCAGAAAGTGTCGCGTGGTTGGAACGTTTCTTACATGACTACCCTGGAACCGTCGTCGCCATCACCCACGATCGTTACTTCCTTGATAATGTTGCAGGTTGGATACTGGAGCTCGATAGAGGCCATGGCATTCCATTTGAAGGTAACTATTCTCAGTGGCTTGAAAATAAAGAGAAACGTTTAGAGCATGAGCAAAAGCAAGAAGATGCTCGCCAAAAGAGTATTAAATCTGAGCTAGAGTGGGTTCGCAGCAACCAAAAAGGGCGACATGCCAAGAGCAAGGCGCGTCTTAAGCGCTTTGAAGAGCTTAACTCTTCCGACCTACAGAAACGCAACGAGACCATGGAAATTTACATTCCACCAGGGCCACGCCTGGGTGATGTTGTTATCGAGCTCGATGGTGTCAGTAAGCAATACAAAGACAAGCTGCTATTCAAAGATTTGAGCTTTAGTGTTCCACCCGGAAGCATTGTCGGTGTAATTGGTGGTAACGGTGCAGGTAAATCTTCACTATTCAAGCTGCTAGCAGACGTAGAGCAACCCGACTCAGGCACTATTCGTTTGGGTGATACTGTTAAGCTGGCTTTCGTTGAACAAACGCGTGACCTGGACAATTCCAAGACGGTATGGGAAGAAGTCAGTGACGGTAACGATATGATCACTATCGGCAATTACCAAACACCATCTCGTGCTTATGTCAGTCGTTTCAACTTCCGTGGTAATGACCAGCAAAAGAAAGTGAATGAGCTGTCTGGTGGCGAGCGTAACCGTCTACATTTAGCCAACGTGCTTAAGCAAGGTGCGAACGTTCTACTACTCGATGAGCCAACCAACGATCTTGACGTAGAAACACTACGAGCACTGGAAGAAGCCGTCTTGGCATTCCCTGGTTGCGCAATAGTGATTTCGCACGACCGTTGGTTCCTCGATAGAATTGCAACGCATATATTGGCTTATGAAGGCGATAGTGAAGTGGTCTGGTTTGAAGGCAATTACACTGAATACGAAGAAGACTTCAAAGCTCGTAAAGGTGAACAAGCCAAGACACCTACTCGTGTCAACTATAAGAAGCTTGCCTAAGAGCCAAGGCTGCCAAACTAGCTGAAAGCCTGAAACAGCAGTTCTTTTGAGCGATTTGTTCTCAAAAGGACTGCCTAAGCTTGCAGTTACCTGATATAGCACTTATATTCTAATGAATGACTATAATAATTAATCCTCTCTGTTATCCTTCAAACTGGTTTGCAGAACAGAGTTGCCGGAGGCCAAATGAGCGAAGAGACAAAACAAGACGAGCGCCGTCATTTTAGCCGAATTCTATTTAATGCCGATTG
>NZ_LWFE01001166.1:0-4739 GCF_001635675.1 Oleiphilus sp. HI0061
CGGTTCCTGGCTTTGCGACAACAGCAACGATGATCTATTTGATGGAAACGCTGATGGATAAGTCGGGAGGCTACATTAGCAATGATATTTTTCCGCCTGGTTTATGGCTGGATAATATTACTAATTGGGAATATGGCGTGCTGGTTCAGGTTCGTGATTTGGCCAGGGTCTTTCGTAAGGAGTTGAGCCGGTCTCAAAGCCAGTCGGTTGAAGATAAGGACTTAACGATTGCAGAGCCCCAGTTTCATTTCGATAACAGTAGTTGGGCACTTCCGGCCAGTGAGTCGGAATATCGTCGTGGCGTGAAGGCAGCGCGTAGTTACCTAGCGCGTCTCTCTGACCCTCAACAACCGGACGCTCAGTTCTATGCGCGAGCAGATAATTTAAGAAGTTGGCTATCTGAAGTCGAGAATCGTTTAGGGAGTTTGTCGCGCCGTTTGAGTGAAAGTGTTGGTCGCCAGCAGCTTGACTTGGGTTTGGCGGGCGATGCAAGTGCTCAGCAGTCGACAGCTGCAGAAGGTGCTCAGGAGCGTAAGACTGCTTGGATGGAAATAGACGATGTGTTTTATGAAGCACGCGGTACGGCTTGGGCGCTGGTGCATATACTAAAAGCAATAGAGCATGACTTTAAGGCAGTGCTGATCAATAAGAATGCTTTGGTAAGCTTGCAGCAGATAACACTGGAATTGGAAGCGACTCAAGAGGCTGTTTGGAGTCCGATGATTCTAAATGGTAGTGGCTTTGGGATGTTGGCTAATCATAGCTTGACAATGTCTTCGTATATCTCAAGAGCATCAGCGGCCATTATCGACTTGCGCAGTTTGCTTCAGCAGGGCTAACTTTCTAGCACTCGTGAAGTGCAGATAGTAAAAAGGCCGCTGATGCGGCCTTTGTTATATAGAGCTAAGCGCTACAACTTACTTATTGTAGTTCGCTACAGACTTCTCGATTGACTTACGAGCAGCATCTGCATTTTCCCAGCCTTTTACTTTTACCCACTTGCCTTTCTCAAGCTCTTTGTAACGCTCAAAGAAGTGCTGGATCTGTTCTTTCAGTAACACTGGAATATCTTCAATATCCTGAATATCTTTGTACTCAGGAGATAGCTTGTCGTGAGGTACCGCTACTAGCTTCTCATCACCACCCGCTTCATCGTCCATGTCTAGCATGCCGATTGGGCGACAACGAATTACTGAGCCAGGTATAACTGGATATGGTGTGATAACCAATACATCTAATGGATCACCATCGTCAGCCAAAGTGTGCGGGATAAAACCGTAGTTTGCTGGGTAGAACATTGGCGTGGACATGAAACGGTCAACTACAACAGCTCCCATGTCTTTGTCGATTTCATATTTTACCGGGCTGCTTTGAGCTGGGATTTCAATTACGACGTTAATGTCGTTAGGAATGTCTTTTCCTGCTGGAATGTTGTCAAAAATCATAGCTTTGTCCTGTCGTTAATAAGCGGTGTTACTGACCTGAATTTTTTCGCAGAGCGATAAAGTGCGCGATTATACGGCTTCGTGCATTTTTACGCCAGATTCAGAGCCAACAAACAGCAGATCTGCGGGTCTAAGTGCAAATAAACCGTTAGTGACTACGCCTGTAAGGTTGTTGATTTCGGCTTCGAGCTTCTTCGGTTCGAGAATCTTCATGTTGTGAACGTCTAGAATATGATTGCCGTTGTCTGTTACGAAGCCTTCTCTATAAACCGGGTCACCACCAAGTTTGACAATTTCCCGGCCTACCAGGCTGCGTGCCATAGGGATAACTTCAATTGGAAGTGGGAACTCACCTAACAAGCCAACTTGCTTGGAGGCATCTACAATGCAGATGAATTTTTTGGCAACAGCAGCAACGATTTTCTCTCGAGTAAGTGCACCGCCGCCGCCTTTGATGAGCTCTAGTCGCTCGTTGCTTTCATCTGCGCCATCGACATAAAACTCCATTTCATCTACTGAGCCCAGCGCGTAAACAGGAATGCCATGGCTTTTTAGTCTTTCCGCTGTTGCTTCGGAGCTGGCCACTGCGCCATCAAACTGATGTTTGATTTTAGCAAGGTGATCAATGAAGAAATTCGCTGTCGACCCGGTGCCGACGCCGATGATGCTATCGTTATCCAACTTCGGCTGGATATAGTCAATAGCAGCTTGGGCGACTGCGCTTTTTAATTGATCTTGGTTCATGCATGCTCCGCTAGGGTAAATATCTGATTATGGCGTATTGATCGTTATAAATGGCATTATAATGCCCGACAATAAGTGAGAAAAGGATTATGATTGTTTGTGCTCACTTCGATGCTTATTTTTCTCTAGCTATCAGGTATTGAGCAGGGTATTAAAATTATATTAAGTCTGCCTATACGCTGTTTGTCTATATGTCAGCCCTATAAGTGAAGAGTTCCAAGATGCCAATTAACCGTTATATCAAGAAAATACTTGATGCCAGAGTTTATGATGTTGCTATTGAATCGCCGGTGACACATGCGCCGCTATTGTCGGAGCGTTTTGATAATCAAATATACCTTAAAAGAGAAGACCTGCAGCCTGTATTCTCTTTTAAGCTTCGTGGAGCCTATAACCGTGCTCGTTTACTCACAGATGAAGAAAAAGCAGCTGGCGTGATTGCGGCTTCTGCCGGTAATCATGCGCAAGGGCTTGCTTTAGCTGCGCAGAAGCTTGGTATCGACGCGACTATCGTTATGCCAAAAACGACCCCTGAAATTAAGGTTAACTCGGTCAGGGCGAAGGGCGCAAAAGTTGAACTCGTTGGTGATGCCTTTGATGAAGCTTCCGCTTATGCCTTAGAAAAGGTAAAGAAAGAGGGCTTGGTTTATATTCCCCCATACGATGATGAAGATGTGATTGCCGGGCAAGGGACGGTCGCAATGGAGTTACTAATGCAGCATACCGCACCTATTCATGCGGTGTTTGTGCCGGTTGGTGGTGGCGGCTTAATTGCGGGAATGGCAGCCTATATTAAGTTTGTTCGCCCCGAAACAAAAGTGATTGGTGTTGAGCCTGAAGAGGCGGCATGTCTTAAGGTGGCGCTAGAGACTGGGCGTAGAGAAATTCTAGAAGAAGTAGGGATTTTTGCAGAAGGTGTCGCGGTTAAACAGATTGGTAAGCTGCCTTTTGAAATTGCCAAAAAGTATGTTGATGAGGTGATTACTGTTTCAACAGATGAGATTTGTGCAGGCATTAAAGATATCTTTGATGATACACGATCAATTGCTGAACCCGCAGGTGCGGTGGGCATCGCTGGCTTAAAAAAATATGCGGAACGTGAAGGCTTAAGTGGTGAGAATTTAGTGACCATCGTTAGTGGGGCGAATGTTAACTTTGACCGTTTACGCTATATCTCTGAACGAACTGAAATTGGTGAGCAGCGCGAGGCAATCATTGCTGTCACTCTCCCTGAAAAGCCTGGAAGCTATCAGAAGTTTATTCAAGCGCTGCAAACTCGTAATGTGACCGAGTTTAATTATCGCTATGCAGAAGGAAGTGACGCGCAGATCTTTGTTGGTGTGCAAGTGCTTCCGGGTGGCGAAGATCGGGCGCGTGTTATTGCAGAGTTAGAGTCCCAAGGCTATCCCGTGCTGGATATGACTGACAACGAGATTGCAAAGCTTCATATCAGGCATATGGTCGGTGGGCGTTCTGAAGGCGTTGGTGATGAGCAGGTTTATCGTTTCGAGTTTCCTGAAAGGCCAGGGGCGCTGATGTCATTCCTTAATTCACTTGGTACTCGTTGGAATATTTCCATGTTCCATTATCGTAACCATGGCGCTGCATACAGTCGTGTCCTGATGGGGGTGCAGCTGAAAGATTCTGATACGAAAGCCTTTCAGGGAATGCTAGATGAGATAGGTTTCCGATACTGGGTCGAGACGGATAATGAGGCGTATCAACTTTTCTTGAGGGCAGGTAAGTCAAAACGCTAGTAATTAGGTGCTAAAGCCATTAGAATCCGCTACTTAAAGCAGGGTTCTAATGGAAATTTTCTAAAGCTGTGCTATTTTTCTGATTATTAAAGTTTTATTTTGAGGAAAATATGAAGAAGAAACCCGATACAATGTTGGCTGTAATCGGTATATTTATGATCGGTTTGGTCATAAGTGGCTTTTCTTCTATTAGCATTGGTGCTGATGAAGAGCCGGTTCAGAACGCTAGTACTGAGCATGTATTTGATCGTTCAGCCAGCCGCTACTAAAACTCTCTATTCATAAAGAATTACTCGGCTTTTTTGCTCGTTTGATTCTGCATAGGCTTATTTTTTTGCATAGATACCTTGATCGGTGACGATCGCATCTAAGCTGACATCCCAGTCATTGACCGGAAGCGCGTCCATCTTCTGCAGCTCATGTGCTAATCCAATCAAGCGAGGCTTGCACTGAGGAAGCCGTCGCTTATAGTCAAAAGTGCGATCATAGAAGCCGCCTCCCATTCCCATTCTGTTTCCTTCGCTATCAAATGCTACCAGTGGCATTAACACTGTTGACAGTTGTTTAGCATTGAATTGTTTGCAGCGTTTAAAGTCAGGTTCCTCAATACCGAAACGGTTCTTGATATAAGGGCTTGATGCAGAGACTTGGCAAAAAATCATCTGTTGTGGTTTTAAGGGGTGGATGACGGGCAAGTATGCTGTCTTTCCCCATTTCTGTATTAGTGTGAGCAGTGATCGAGGGCAGATTTCACCGTCGTTGCCTAAGTACAAAGCAATATGTTTGCCCCTCA